>NZ_JBFUEP010000044.1:0-38361 GCF_056403895.1 Pedococcus sp. P2_E5 | reverse complement strand
CATGTTCATGATCTCCTCGGCAGACTTCACGGTGTCCCTCCTGGGGTCGGCAGGCGCTTCAGCACCGCCAACCGCACTCCAGGAGGGGCCTCAGCCGCGGGACGCGACGAGGCAGACGAACTCGTGTCGGGCAGATCTCATGACCGCCAGCGGGCAACTCTCATGTCCGCCACCGGGCAGCCTCGTGGCCGTCTCCGGGCAGTTTCTCGTGGCCGCCCTCACGCAAGCCTGGTTGTCACGAAGACCTTCACCACACGGTTCTGTAGTTCCCTTCCCCCTCGGGACGCATTGGCGCTGTTCCAGCGTATGCGTCGACCTACTAGCAGCAAACACGTGTGGAACAGGGCAACTGATTGATACTGTCCTCGGTGACGGGCCGGCGTGGAACCACCCGGGCGGCTGCCTTGGCGCCCTACCGCGCTGGATTCGAAGAGGTGCGGGGCCTGGTCGTGGTGAATGACTCGACGAACTACTGGGAGTTCACCCTGCCTTTGGCGGAGCAGCCGGGCGCCAGTCCGGACGCGGTCGGCTCGGCGGTCGTTGGGTCATCGACGAGTTCAGCCAGACCAAGTCATTGGCGATCGACCTGCGATGACCGCCAACACCGTCGTGGGGAGCAGCGCCCGGAACTGTCCTGAGACGGCGTGCTCCCGCTGCCGAAACTGATCGGGTCTTTCATGGCACGTGTGCTCATCGCCACCGACAAGTTCCTTCCGCCGCGAGGCCGTATAAGTATGGGCGGCCAATCGATACCGCGTCGGCCCCGAGGGCGATGGCCTTTAAGACGTCCGTACCGCGCCGAATGCCGCCGTCCACGTAGATCTCGATCCTGCCTTGGACGCGGTCGACGATTTCGGGGAGCACGTCCAACGGGCTTGCCATATGGTCGAGCTGACGTCCACCGTGGTTGCTGATTTGCGCGGCGTCCAGTCCCATATCGGCCGCCCGCACCACGTCGTCGGCATTCACGCAGCCCTTGAGGATGATCTTTCCCGGCCAGCGTTCGCGCAGGTCGGCAAGGTCGTCCCAGCCGATGGGCACAAAGGCCCCCATGAGGCTCCGCCACATGTCGGGGGTGCTGGTGAGGGGTCCTTCGGGCCTGCGGTGATCCAGGTTGGGGAAAGCCAGGGCATCGCCGAGCAGAAAGCCCAAAGACCATGCGGGCCGAGTGATGCCCTCAATAATCGTTCTGGGCTTGATGGTAGGGGGGTAGTAAACCCGTGACGCTGATCTCGCTCCCGGTGGCCGACGGTTCGGCTATCGACGTTAATCAGCAGCGCCTCGTAACCAGAGGCCGAGACCCGGCCCAGCAGGGCCTGTGTCGCCCCTCGGTCCAGCCGCAGCCTTGTGTTGAACCAACGCCCGTGCATGGGGCGCGGCGGCCGACACGTCCTCCATGGGCGTGTTGCTCAGGCCTGCCAGTCCATACGCCACGCCCGCCCCGGCGGCGGCGCGGACTACGGAAAGCTCACCTTCCGGACGAAAGAGTCTGGTTGCCCCAGTTGGAGCGAGCATCAGGGGAAGCTCGCTCCGTGCGCCTAGGATCGTGGTACTCGGATCCGGGTAGTTCAGGCTCCCATAGCGAGGTACAAAGGAATAGTCCCGGTAGGCATCCTAGTTGCGGCGAAGCGTGACCTCATCTTCAGCCCCACCCTCGAGGTAGTCAAAGATGCTTCCGGGCAACCGGCGCCGTGCCCCTTGGCGCATGTCCTCCACCGTGAGGTATTTGCGCCGGAGACGCTCTTGTGGCGTTCGGGCGCGTTGTGGCATCTGGACCAGGCCCAAGAGGTCTGTGGGCTTCATTGCACTCCTTGTGTGCGTATGTACCGTCGGACCCGCGGGCGGCGCGCTAGCGAGCTGCTTGACGATTGCCGGTAGGACCGGCGTCCGGCCAGACTCGGTCCAGGTGTTCGGCGGGACGCTCTCCTTGCGGCTGCCCACCCGGCTCGGGTGTGGCTCATTATCGGTTTGCGTTCCCGCCGGCCGCCGTGCCGGTGTGTGGCTCCAGAGGGGTCTGCCCCGCTCTCAGCAGCAGTGCCCACCCGGTGTCCTCAACTCATCACGGTGGGAAGGCGAAGGTCATGGCGAAGGTGTTCATCGGGGTCGATCCCCACAAGCTGTCGGCGACCATCGAAGTCGTCGATGACCGCGAGAGGGTCCTGGCGACCGGGCGGTTCGCCACGGACAAGGCCGGGTATGCCGCGATGCGCAAACACGTCGCCGCGTATCCCGAGCGAACCTGGGCGGTCGAGGGCAGCAACGGCGCCGGCCGCCCATTGGCGCAGCGGCTCTTGGCAGACGGCGAGCCCGTCGTCGACGTCCCGGCAAAGCTCTCAGCTCGGGCCAGGGCGCTGGACACCGGGCACAACCGCAAGACCGACCCGCACGACGCTCACGCCGTGGCGGTGGTTGCGGTCCGCACCCCGAACTTGCGGGTGCTGGCCCACGACGTGCAGCTGGAGGCGCTCCGGTTGCTGGTCGACCGGCGCGCCGAGCTGACCCGGTCCCGGATCCAGTGCGTGAACCGGGTCCACCGGCTGCTGTCCGAACTCGTTCCGGGACAGTCGAAGAAGGACATCACCACCGGCCAGGCCAAGGCCATCCTCGCCACCGTCAAGCCCCGCGACGTCGCGGGGAAGACCCGCCGCCGTCTCGCCGCGGAGCAGATCGCTGAGCTGGTGGCGATCGAGAAGAAGACCAAGTCCCTCACCAAAGAGCTCAAGGACATGGTCCTGGCCACCGGATCCACCCTGATGGACCTGCCCGGGGTCGGGCCGGTCGTGGCCGCAAGGGTCCTGGCCGACACCGGCGACATCACCCGGTTCGCCGACCGCAACCGGTTCGCGTCCTGGACCGGCACCGCACCCATCGAAGCCTCCTCCGGGGAGGTCGTCCGGCACCGCCTCTCCCGCGCCGGGAACCGGCGGATGAACCACATGATCCATATCGCCGCCGCCACCCAGATCCGCCTCGACACGGACGGCCAGGCCTACTACCGACGCAAGATCGCAGCCGGTAAGTCCCGCCGCGAAGCGATGCGTTGCCTCAAGCGCCGCATCTTCGACGCTCTGTACCGCCGGCTCCGAGTCGACGTCGCCGCGGGCGTGGACACGGGCCCGGGAGGGCACCGCGGGGCGTCACACAAATCCAGCGCGGCCGGCTTGCACCCGCATACCGGCACTTCGGATCAGCCACTCCCGGGACCCGCTTCACCGACGCTACCCGCGACCGTGACGACGCGAAAGACCACGGCGCCCAGGACCCTCCAACCCGCCCCTTGACAACAGAGGGGTGCCGGTAAGACGTATGGACGAACCCAAACCTGTAACAGCGATACGCTTGGTGACTTACATGAGGAAGCAGTCGTTGACAGAACCCTCGTCATCTCAGCTAGAATACGAAACAACGTTACATTGCGTATCTGCACTGTAAGGGCGCACCAGGTCTCGGTGTAGATCTCACGCCAGAGGGTTCGTGGGGTTTCGAGCCCGGTGTCCTAGGAGGAGATGTGTCCAATCTCGTCAGTGCAGCCGCCGAGCTGTCTCCGGAGTTGCGGCGGATGCGGCGTCGGTTCCACCGGGTTCCCGAGGTGGGCCTGCAACTCCCGCGGACCCAGGAGATGCTTCTGGAGGAACTCTCGGGACTGCCCTTGGAGATCTCGGTCGGTGAGAGTTTGACCTCGGTCGTCGCGGTGCTCCGGGGCGGCTCAGCTGGAGCGACGGGACGTCGGTCGGTTCTGTTGCGAGCCGACATGGACGCGTTGCCCGTTCACGAGGAGGTGGAGTCGCCGTTCCGGTCGCAGACTCCCGATCGCATGCACGCCTGTGGGCATGACCTGCACATGTCGATGGCTATCGGGGCGGCCCGGCTGCTGGCGGATCGGCGCGAGGAACTGGCAGGGGATGTGGTGTTCATGTTCCAGCCCGGTGAGGAAGGGCACGACGGAGCCAGTTACATGATCCGCGAGGGGGTGCTGGAAGCCGCCGGGACGCCGGTCCTCGCCGCGTATGCTCTGCACGTCTTCTCGGGGTCGCTGCCAAGCGGGCAGTTCTCAGCTCGTCCCGGGACGACCATGTCCGCATCGGATGACCTGAAGGTCGTCGTGCACGGGCGAGGTGGTCACGGGTCGACGCCTCACAAGGCTAATGATCCGGTCGTAGCCATGTCCGAGATGGTGCTGGCGCTGCAGACGATGGTGACTAGGAAGTTCGACATCTTCGACCCCGTCGTTGTGACAGTTGGCAGCCTTCATGCCGGCCATCAGCGCAACACGATTCCGGAGTCAGGCTACTTCGATGCAACGGTTCGGACCTTCTCACCCGTTGCGCGGCAACGAATCCGCCACCTGGTACCGGACCTGATCGAGGGCATTGCTGCCGCCCACGGGGTACGCGTTACGTGCACGTGGGAGGGCGGATACCCGTTGCTCCAAAACAATGCCTTGGAGGTGCTGTTCGCTGAAGCGCTAGTCCGTGAGATGTTCGGACCTGGACGCTTCCACCCGCTCGAGCGCCCCTTTGCTGCGTCGGAAGACTTTGCGCGAGTGCTCAACGAGGTTCCCGGTGCCCTGATCGCGCTCTCGGCGGTTCCGCACGGTGACGACCCCGATATGGCGGCCTTTAACCACAGTCCGCACGCACACTTCGACGAAAGCATCATGCCCCATGGAGCGGCGCTGCTCGCTCAGCTTGCCGCAGCGAAGCTCGACAGGGATCGCACGAGCGGCGACGAGTCCGACCTGCGGTCGAGGACCTTGCCGGCTGGCGCAGGGCCCTAACCGGTGGTGGCGGACAGGGCATTTGTGGTGTCCGAAGCGTAATGGCGGGCTCGCCCTGCTCACACAGACAATTGATTGCTGACACAGCTGATCTGGCGGAAAGGAAACCGATGACCATCACCGCGCCGACTTCTTCCGAGTCGTTCGCCTCCTGGATTGACGGAAGGTGGCGCCAACGAGATGAGGGGTTCGCCGCGGTCAATCCGTCCGACGCCAAACCCTTCGCGAAACTGGCAGCCGCAACCACAGACGATGTCGACGCCGCAGTTGCGAGTGCGCGCACCGCCTTCGAGACCAACCGTTACGTGCCGCCCATCGTGCGCGCTGGTTGGTGTAGGTCCGCAGCTCAAGCGCTGTCGGCGGCTCACGAGGAGCTCGCCCACGTCCTATCCACGGAGCATGGAAAGCCGATCTCAGAGGCCCGCGGCGAGATCATGTTCGCGGTGGGTGGCCTGGAGATGGCTGCTGAAACAGTCTTGTCGCTCAGCGCCGAGGTGCCCCACGTCCAAGATCCGAACAAGCGCGTCCTGGTGCGCCGTGACGGGTTGGGCGTCTGGGCTGTCATTACACCGTGGAACTTTCCTGTCAATATCCCCGTCGAGTACATCGGCCCCGCACTGGCGACAGGCAACGCGGTGGTCTGGAAGCCGGCCCCGACCACCGCAGTTGTCGCCGCGAAGTTCCGGGAGGTGCTTCTCGAGGCGGACTTCCCGCAGGATCTGCTGCAGCTGGTGATCACCGATGATGTCGCTGTGGCGAGTCACCTCGTGACGCATCCGGGGGTGACCGCCGTGGGATTCACCGGCGGCAGCAGCACGGGGCAGTCCATTGCGAAGGCGGCATGGGACAAGAAGCTGCTTCTCGAGTTGGGTGGCAACTGCCCCGTGATCGTCCTCGGCGACGCCGACCTGGATCTCGCAGCCTCGGCCATCACCAACTCCGCGTTCTGGAACGCAGGGCAGGTCTGCAGCGCCGCCGGGAAGGTACTGGTGCACGAGTCCTGTGCCGGAGAGCTTGCTCAGCTGATCACCGCTCGCCTCGACGACACGGTCGTCGGTTCGCCGCTGGACAGCGGCACCACGATGGGGCCGGTCCACCTGGAATCGAGCATCAACCGGTTCGATCGCCTGATCGGCGACGCTCGATCACGCGGCGCCGCCGTGATGGCAGGCGGGGAGCGCATCAGCGGGCGTGAAGGCTTCTACTTCTCGCCGACGATCCTAACCGGAGTGGACACCGCAGCTCAGATCTTCAGGGAGGAGACCTTCGGGCCGATCGCGTCGCTGTCCACCTTCACCGACGAGAGCCAGATGCTGGATGCAGCCAATGCCGGTGACTTTGGTCTGGTCGGGTCGCTGTTCACCACGAACCTCTCCAAGGCATTCCGGATGGGTGAACGCATCGACTGCGGCCTGGTCGTGGTGAACGACTCGACGAACTACTGGGAGTTCACCCTGCCTTTCGGCGGAGCAGCCGGGCGCCAGTCCGGACGCGGTCGGCTCGGCGGTCGTTGGGTCATCGACGAGTTCAGCCAGACGAAGTCATTGGCGATCGACGTGCGATGACCGTCAACACCGTCGTGGGGAGCAGCGTTTGGAACGGTCCTGAGCTGCCGCGCTCCCGCCGCCGAAACTGATCGGGTCTTTCCATGGCACGTGTGCTCATCGCCACCGACAAGTTCAAAGGGTCGCTTACCGCGGCGCARGTTRCKGCGGCGCTCACCGTTGGGWTGCGCCGCGCCCTGCCCGACTTGGTGGTGGACTCGGTCCCGATCGCGGATGGCGGCGACGGCACGGTGGCCGCCGCGCTCGCCGCGGGATTCACTCGGGTCGAGGTGGCGGCGAGTGGCCCGACGGGGCAGCCGGTGCGGACCTGCTTCGCTCGCAGAGGCGACGTGGCGGTGGTGGAGCTGGCCGAGGTGTCGGGGCTGGTCCGGCTGCCCGAGGGCCGAATGGCTCCTTTGACCGCGACCAGCCGCGGCACCGGTGAAGTCATCGCGGGGGCCATCGATGCGGGCTGCAGGCACGTGGTCCTCGGCATCGGCGGCAGTGCGTCGACGGACGGAGGAGCCGGACTGATTCAGGCACTCGGGGCCAGGCTCACCGATGCCGACGGACGAGAGATCGATCCCGGCGGGCTGGGCCTTGCCGACGTTGCGGCCATCGACCTCCAGCCACTGCGTGCCCGGATGGCCGGCATGCGCCTGTCGGTCGCATGCGACGTCAACAACCCGCTCACCGGGCCGCTGGGCGCCGCCGCGGTATACGGCCCTCAGAAGGGCGCGAACCCCGAGCAGGTGGTGCTCCTAGACCGGGCCCTCGACCGATTCGCCGACGTGGCGTCGAGCGTCACTGGCGCCGATGTGCGCGATGTGCCCGGAGCTGGGGCTGCCGGTGGGGTCGGTTTCGCGCTGCTGGCGTTGCTGGATGCCGACCTCCGTTCCGGCATCGACGTGGTCCTCGAGCTCGCCGGCTTCGACGAGCGGCTGTCAGGTGCCGGACTTGTCGTCACAGGCGAGGGATCCCTCGACGAGCAGACGCTTCACGGCAAGGCCGTGGCGGGGGTCGCGTACCACGCTCGGGCGCGGGGCATTCCCGTCGTTGCGGTGTGCGGTCGCACATCGTTGACCCAGCGTGAGCTCCGCGAGGCCGGGATCGCCGCGGCGTACCCCCTCACCACACTCGAGCCGCACGTCGGTCGCTGCATGGAACACGCAGCGCCACTGCTCGAATTGCTCGGCGAGCAGATCGCCGCCATGCACCTGTCCGAACCGAGCGCGAGGAAGGGAAACGCGTGAGGGTGCCCCGCTGGAAGATGCAGTCTCCTACTACCACCACGAGCGCCGGCACCGTCATGGGCGCCACGCTCTCGTCGGAGACGCCCGCCGCGGCGACCGGCGCCGTGGGCGTCGTCCGCCGCGACCCGATGGCGATGCTGCCGTTCATCGGCTACAACGCCGGCGACTACTTCCAGCACTGGCTGAACCTCGGCAAGAACGCCGACTCGACCAGGCTCCCGAAGATCTTCTACGTCAACTGGTTCCGTCGCGACGACGACGGCGGCTTCCTGTGGCCGGGCTTCGGTGAGAACAGCCGCGTCCTGAAGTGGGCCATCGAGCGCACCGAGGGCAAGGCCGCCGCGGTCGAGACCCCGATCGGCCACGTGCTGACCCCTGAGTCGCTCGACACCTCAGGTCTCGACCTTAGTGACGCCGATATCGAGGCGGCGCTCAAGGTCGACCCCGAGGAGTGGAAGGCCGAGATCCCGCAGATCGAGGAGTGGTTCGCCAAGTTCGGCAACACCCTGCCGACCCAGCTCCAGGTCGAGCTCGACGGCCTCAAGGCCCGCCTCGGCGTCGAGTAACCCATGTGGCACTACGCGCTCTTCGACTACGACCCCGCGCTTGGACAGGATCTCGATGAGTGGCGCGACGAGTTGGCGGAAAAGGGGTGGCAGTTTTGGTGTGTCGACGGCCAACGTAGCGGCGCATGGATCAACATTGAGGGCCGACACGTTTGGCGCCTCAGCCTCCGGCGGTGGGACAATTAGCCTCGCTTCGCGAGGCGCGAATTTGGCGTCTCCAGAGGGGCACTGTCGCTCTCCTCAGATTGACTCGAGCATGTCAATGGTTTGCCGCCAAGTGTGTTGTGGATCAAATGCGGGGCGTCCTCACAGCTGCGGCACGGCGCGCATCCTGTGTCGCGGCGCCTTGGGCTTCGAGGCGCCAAGGGGCCAATATGGCGGTCGTTTCCGCCTGCCGGACGTGGGTGGCTGAGGTGTCGGCGCCGGTGGTGGTGATGGCGTTGCGGAGCACGTCGACGGGGTGCGCCTGGTCGGGTTGGTCGTGCCTGGAGGGGGTGTCGGGGTCGAGAGCAGTGTCGACATATAGATGATTGGCATCGCGGCCGCGCGTGGCCATGACGTAGAGGGGTTCGCGGAGGGTGGTTGCAGCGATGTAGGCGTGGCCGGTGTCGACGGTGCGGCCTTGGGCTCGGTGGGCGGTGGTGGCGTACCCTAGCTCGACGTGCTCGGCGACGTAGTCGGCCGGGAGCACCGCCGCGGCCCCGCCACCGGCGCGGGTGACGTGCAGCGACCCGTTGGCGTGCATCTGGTTGACGACCCACTCGTCGCCGTTCTTCACCCACCCGCGACCGGTGGCCAGGGCACGGTGATTGAGCCGAGTCACAACCACATCCCCGACCCCGACCGTAGTCCCGTCACCGAGGCGCAACCCATCGGCAGTCACCTCACCGGTGGCGACGCGGTGGTCTCGGGCTCGGGTGTTGAGGTCTGTCACGGTCTGGGTGTCTGCGGCGAGCATGAGCGAGCGATGGCCGGTCTGCGTGTCGGTGCGCCAGGCGTCGAAGAGCAGGTCGAGAAGGTCCTCTCGCGTCCCGGCCTGGACCCGGTCGTGGGTCAGGTAGGTGCCGGCGACCTGGGTGTCGCCGCGGCGCAGCCGGAGCGTGGCGTCGGCTTCCCAGTCGTGGGCAAACCGTTTGACCTCGTGCAGGGTGGGGGTGTCGTGCCCGCGGTCGTCGGCGAGGAGCTTGAATGCGCCGCCAGCCTGCACGGGGGACAATTGCGCCCAATCGCCCACCAGGAGGACCTTCGCGCCAACCGCGGCGGCGTGGCTGGCGATCCGGTCCAGGTCCTTTGTCGCGGCCATGGATGCCTCGTCGATGATGAGGAGCTGCCCGGGTCGCAGCGCCCAACGGGCGTACGCCTCATATGCCTTGGCTGCCCCCTGCTCCAGGGCGCGGGTTTGGGGGGAGGGGTAGGCGCGGGCCAACCGGGCGGCAAACTCCTGGACGGCGGCGCGCCGCTCGGGGGTGCGGTCGTGCTCGGCGAGCCACTTGGCGGTGTTCTCGGTTGACACGCCAACGGCGTCGGCGAGCACTTCCGCGGCGGCCGCGGAGGGTGCAAGCCCGACGACCGACCTGGGCCCGTGAGTGGCCTCCCACACCGCCCGCACCGCGGCCATGGTGCTGGACTTCCCGGTCCCAGCCGCCCCGACGAGTACGTCAAGTCGTCGCCCCGAGGTGACTATCTGGATGACGGCATCGACCTGCTCGCCGGACACAGGGTGGTCGCGGTCGGGTGGGCTCCAGCCGGTCACCTGGGCCGCCACCACTGCGGGCACGGTGGGTGCGTCGGTGGCGCGGCCGAGTTCGAGGAGTCGGGCTTCGGCGGCGAGGAGTTCGGCGGTGGCGTAGACCTCGCTGTTGCGGGCTCGGAACTTGCTGGACCCGTCGGCGCGTTGCAGCGCCTCCGGTAGGAGGCCGACCTCGGGTGGGGTGAGCATTACCGCCAGTTCGGCGGCGTAGGTGGCGGTCTTCTCGGCGACGGCGATCCGGTCGGTGGGGGTCGCGAACCGGACCCCGTGCAGCTGGCGCAGGGTCTCGGCGAGCAGGTTCGCGCGGGTGAACGTGGCCCGCTTGTCGGCCACCTTGTCCAACACCAGGGTGGCGGCGTCGCGCAGGATCGCGTCGTCGATGTCCGCCGCGGTGAGCAGGGGTTGGGTGTTGCGGCCCGCCAGGCTGGCCACCCACGACGCCGGGTCGGTGTCGAGGTGCAGCCTAGCTCGGTGGCGCCAGTCCTCGATCAGCTGACCCAACGGTGTGAGGGTCTTGGGGTCGCGGGTTGTCAGAGTGGCCTGCTGCCGCAGCCGGAGGATCTCCGGCCCGGCTGCGGGCCGTCCGTGCGCGGCCTGGAACTGGGCCACCATGTGCTTGGTGGCGTTCTCGATTGCGCTGGTCCGTCGGGAGAACTCGTCGCGCAGGGGGGCGGGGACGCCGTCGACCTCCCACTTCGGCTCCGCCGAACGGCGGCGTTGTTCCGGGGTCCAGGCCCAGCCGAGGTCGGCGGTGAGCTCGTCGGCGAGGATCCCGTTGTACAGCGCGGACATGCCGACCGTGGCCCGGAACAGGGCCTTGGAGTCCAGGGTGCGCCACTTGCCGTCGGTCAAGCCCTGGGCGCGGTTGAGGACGACGACGTGGGTGTGCAGCTGGGGGTCGTGGGCGCGGGAGTCCCAGTGGTCGAACGCCATCGCCACCACCCCGCGCACCTCCTCGGACAGCACGCCACCGCGGCCGGTGCGGGTGGCGAAGACCTGCGACTCCCCATATGCAATGACGGCCTCCAGTGCCCGCCGGTGCGCGGCATGGATCTGCTGCCGGGTGTCGTCGTCGCCGAGCGCCCACGCAACGGAGACGGACTTGGGGACGGAGAAGGTGAGGTCGAACCCGGCCACCGCCTGGGATGCTCTCCGCCGCCGGCCCAGGTGGTCGACGAACGCGCTGCGGGGCCCCGCCGGTGGGCGTCCGAGGGGTTGGCCGGTGACCGGGTCCTGCAGCATTCCGAGCATTCGCCATAGCTGCTCCTCGGTGACCACGGTCCCGCGTTGGACGCCGGCGCCGTCGGCGAGGCCGGCCAGGCCGGCGCCGAGGAACCGGCCCGACGGGGTGCCCTCCGCGGCGTAGTACGCCGTCAGCCCCGCGGCGGGGCCGGCCTCGTCCATCCGTGCCACCGACGACATCAGGTACCGGTAGCCGGCCCCGAGCGTCATGCGCCTGATCGACATTGTCACACCGGGTAGACGGGACGTTCGGGGCACCGCCGGGACCACGCGAGCCACCTTGGTGCCAACGTGTGGCGCCGATGGTTGGTGGGGTGGCGGGTGGCGGGTGGTGGGTAGGTGGGGGTCGGCTGTGGGCGGGCGGTGGGGTGATGGTGGGGTGATGGTGGGGAGGGGTCGCGATGTCGGGGTGCCAGGTCGGGATGGAGCTGTGTTGATTCGCGTGTGCCCAGGGGGATCGGGCGGCGGGATCGCTTGCCTGTGTTCGAGCGCCTGCTGCGACGTCACGCGCTGTTCGTCGCATCGCGGCTCATGCCACGAGACCTCGAGGGGCTCAGCCTGACCCTGTGGACGTTCCAGAGCCGTGCCGTGTACGACCACCTCCGGCGCGACGGCGTCCTGGTCGGCGACCCGGCGGTAGACCTCGGTCTTCGTTGAGGCCCAGCGCTGGATGTTCGATGAGCCGCGGGTCGTCGTCAGGGCGGGTCGCGTGATGGAGTGCGGCGGGGGAGCAGCTCTCCAAGGGCAAGCGGACTCTCCTTGTCGTGCCCCAACGTCGGCGTACTCGGGTCAGTTCGCCAACGAAGGAGCTGAGCATGACAACCGTCCCGATTGGTAGCGACGCCCGTCGCCGCTTGCAGGAGGCGCAGCGCGCTGAGTCGGCTGCCCTGGCGGCCACGACCAAAGCGTATGCCGCGCTCATCCGCGTCCAGCGCAGGGTGGAGACCGCGCAGGGCGAGGTCGACCGCGCCGTCGCGGCTTTGGTCGACGTCTCAGGCGTTGACCGCGCGGCGCAACTGTTGGGCCAGCCCGTCGGCGTCGTCAGGCGCGCCCATCAGCGCTGCACGCGTCAGACCCCTGAGCCGCACGGCATATCCCAGCAGCGATCTGCGCCGTGAGCGCCGTCGGGTCGGCGACCCTGGTGCGACTCTTCTACGCTGGCCCGGTGGAGCCATGGACTCATGAGCGGGCGCGAGCGACTGCCCAGTCGCTGGTGGGGCCGCTGGGGCGCCGCTGGGACCACACCGTGCAGGTTGCCCGGCGAGCTGAGGATCTGGTGGTGGCCGGCGCCGACCCCGCCGTTGCTCTGGCGGCGTGGCTGCACGACATCGGATACGCCCCCTCGGTGGCGAGCACCGATCTCCACGCCCTCGACGGCGCCCACCACCTGAGCGCCTTGGGTGCACCAAGCGAGGTCATCTCCCTGGTCGCCTACCACACCGGTGCCGAGTTCGAGGCGGTCGAACGCGGGCTTGCCACCGAGCTCCACGTCTTCGACCGACCAGACCAGGCCGCCCTGGACGCCCTCACCCTGGCCGACCTGACCACCGACCCGGCCGGCGGCATCGTGCAGGTGGACGAGCGGCTTGCCGAGATCCTCCAGCGCTACCCGGACGACCACCCGGTGCACCGCGCGATCGAGAAGTCCTCGCCCTACCTGCGGGAGTGCGCGCAGCGCGCCGCGACAATGTTTGCAACGGCGGCCGGGACCTGATCAGGAGTCCCACGTGAGTACCCCGGTGCTGGAAAGACAGGAACATCAAGCCAACATCGCCGGCTGATCCCTGTACGCCTGCAACCGCTCACGGTCCGCACAGGGCTCACCGCCTCCACGGTCCTGCGGCGCGGCTCACGCACCGTGCGGGCACCGGCTGGCACGATCGCGGCAACACGGACGCGTACGGCCCCGTACGATAGAGCCGAGACCGGGAGGGGAGGACACCATGAGCAGCACCGTGCACGACGTCGCCGCGGCCGTACTTGCCCGGGTCGGCCCCACCGAGGCGATGAAGCTGCAGAAGCTCGTCTACTACAGCCAGGCGTGGCACCTCGCCCTTACCGACAGCCCCCTGTTTCCCGACACCATCCAGGCGTGGAAGGACGGCCCCGTCGTCCAAGCCCTATGGCAAGGCCACCGCGGGCGCCGCTCCGTGGGCCGGTGGGAGCCCGGGAATGGTGCGGCCCTGGCGCC
The DNA here is from genome assembly GCF_056403895.1 of Pedococcus sp. P2_E5. Taxonomy (NCBI): domain Bacteria; kingdom Bacillati; phylum Actinomycetota; class Actinomycetes; order Micrococcales; family Intrasporangiaceae; genus Pedococcus; species Pedococcus sp. P2_E5. Next base: position 25,038 of record NZ_JBFUEP010000044.1, on the reverse strand, counting down.
GCGCAGCGCTGCCGTCGTAGACCTGGTGTGCCAGGTGTACGGAGGCCTCTCAGGGGACGAGTTGTCCGAGCTGACACACCAAGAACTCCCCTGGCGGCAAGCGCGCGGCAACACGCCCGAAGGGCAGGCCAGCCAGGCTGCCATCAGCACCGAGACGATGACCTCGTACTACCGAGGCCGGGAGCTGGCCGGCCGGTCCGTCGCGGACCTGGTCTCCGGCGGGTTGGCAGGGCTTCAGAACCCGCAAATCACGGCTGCGGAGCGCCGCCGGCTGCTGGCCGACATCCGCGCCGAATACGCCGGGTCGCCGCGTCACGAGCCGGGACCGCCCCCGGCGGTCGGTACGGCCCAGCACGGCGAGTGCGCCCTGACCTCGAACACCCAGGTGCGGGTCGACCGGACCCGCCCCACCCGTGAGCGCGCTCGCTGACGCCTACCCCGACCTGCACACGGTCGTCTTCGACGTAAACGTGTACCTCGACGTCGCGTCGCTGGTCGGGCCGCCCTTCACCTGGGAGAAGCTGCAGGGCGTCGCGGTAAGCCACCGGACGGCGTCGCTGCCGCACCTGCCTGACCGGCGCGTCGACAGCCTCCGAGCCATCGCCGTCAGTCAAGGTGGCCGGTTCGCCGGCCCTGAACCGCTGCAGGTGTGGACCTCGGACCACATCGACGACCTCGTGGTCCGCAAGGCGAGCCAACCGCGCGGCGGGCCAACCCCGGAGACGCGAGGCCTGGGCTGGTCCCACGAGCACGCCCAGGACCTCCTTATCGACCTCGTCGACGAACTCGTCTACGAGAAGACCGACGGTGGGCGCGTCACCATCGTTGGCGTCGACGGGAACCCGCCCCTGGGCCACGAAGACGCGTGCGTGTTCACCACGGCGCTCGGCGCCGCCACGGATGCGGCGCCACCGTCGATCAAGTACTGCGTCACCTGCGATGGACCCTTCCGAAAGGCCCAGGGCCTCAACCCGAACGTGACCGTCCTCTACCCGCACGAGTACGTCGACATGGTCCGCAAGTCACGCCAAGCACTCGCTCTAGCGTCGATGCGCACCGCCACCTGAGCGCGTGAGCCCGCCCGGCCGGTCCCGGGCCTCCGGACGGCATTGGGCAAGAGGCCGGGAAGTTCGCCGGTCAGCCAGCCGTCATGCGACGTTCGACGGTGTTCCACACCACCCTCAAGGCATCGCTGGCCAAGCCCTCGTCGTGCAACGTGAACCGGTGTCGGCGCGGCGTCACGCCTGTCGACATGTCGACGAACGTGCCGTCCGGCCGACGATTCTCGTCCGCCTCGACCACGACCAGGTCACTGTCTGCGAGGACCCAGTACTGCTCCCAGGCGGACTGCTTGACCCCGAAAATCTCGCCGCGTCGTACGGCGCTGATGTGCGCCGGGCTCGACTGCGCGCACAACCGCCGGTACATCAGGTAGGTGGCGATCTCGGTGTCCTCGAGGACGTACACCCAACCCTTTAGAAAGAAGTCGACCGGGACGGTCACCACGTCCTTGGTAGTCGCCGGGATGCTGTAGGACACCGGGAGGCCAACCGCGCGCGGTCCGGAGTCCTCCAGCAGTCGGACCATGTCGTACCCGCTCTTGCGCTTGCCGGAGTTCGGCAACTCCAACAGCGACACGTCCGGTCTGGCCAGTCGCTGCAGGGCGCTGCGGGCGGAGCCGGCCCTCTTTGCGTGGACTGCCCGTGAGGCCGACCCGGCGCCAGGGCCAGCCGGCGTCACGATGAGGTCTTCCCAGGCGACCTGGGAAGACCGCTTCCTCGTGGGGCTCAACGGCATGTCCAGGACGTGAGGGCTCGAGCCGGGCCTCGTCTGGGCGATGAACAGCGCGAGCAGCGCGACGCGCAGCGCATAGCCGCGAGAGTTGATGAGCAGGCTGAGCGGCGGGGCGGTGGACGGAGGTGCCACCTCGATGAACCGACTGCGCACCCGGACGCTCTGCGGCTGACGCCCGTCGTCATGGAACTGCCTCAGCGCGGTCAACGCCGTCTCGTACCCACTCGCTTTGACCTCGTCTAAGGCCTCCAAGGATCTCAGCCTGGCAGCGAGCCGGCTCGCTCTCGTCTTTGTAGCCATTTTGGGTCAGGACGTTTCAACACGTCCGTATTCGCCTTCGTTGATCATGACTTGATGACATCGATCGGACGTGTTGAAACGCCCAATCCGTGCCCCCACGCTAACACGCGGATACGGGTCGGGCGTGACAACGTGGGCACATCGCACGACGGCGCCCCCCGGGCAAACGGGAGACGCCGTCTCGGAAGCTCGCAACTAGCCGAAGGAACTCCGTATGAGCACTCTACCGACCCCACCTCCCCGCGGAGCCTGGTCCGCCCTGCGGGTAGCCGCCATCGTGGCCACCTCGATCATCATTGCGATCACCTGGTCCGATATCGCAGCCGGTCTCGGGCTCGCCGTGGCGGTGCTGGCATGGTGGCGCCCCCGCTCCCCGCGGGGATAGGCCCGACGTAGGAAACGAACGGATTTCCCGGTAAGTCCGGACAGTCCCAAATGCCCGCCTGCTCGCTCGACGAGACGTCCGGCGCGGTGCCTACTCGGCGAGGGCCGCGGCAAGCACCTCAAGTAGATGCGCTCGAGCACCTGCCAGGTCGTACTCACCCCGTGAGCTGGCAGCGACGAGCTCCTCCAGCGGCCACCGGACCAGAACCCCGTGCCGCGCCGACAGCATCGCCAGCTCGTCGAGGGAGTAGTTGTCGTCCCAGTCCAGCAGGGCGTAGGACACAACCTGCTGCAGGTTCGCCTTCCCAAGAGCCGAATCACGCACCGCCTTCACCTCGACCAGCGACCCGCCCAGGATGAGGTCCCCATCGGCGCCACCCACCGCTGACGACCCGACGAAGGAGGGGCCGCGCACCACCGGCGTCTTCCCAGCCAGCGGAGCCAACGCCGAAAGGGAGGCATGCATCGTCGAGTTGACGTCATCCACCCACGCCGGGTCAACAGCTGCGAGCGCCTCGTCGAGAGTCCGGGCCGCCAGCAACGGCTCGTACCAAGGGTCGTCCATGCGCCTGATGCGGTACGCCTGGTCGGCCAACCCGACCAGGCACGCCACACGGGCCTCACGGTCAGCGTCCACCCCAAGGCACGGGCCGCTCATCTCAGCGGCCAGGGCCTCGAGCACGCCCGCGTTCGCCCCAGCCAGTAGGAGCATCAGCTGACCGGGGAACGGACTGGCGACCCCAGCGAAGTGCCACGCGATGCGCTCGTTGATGGCATGCCCAAGCGGGGTGTGCGGCAGGTCGCGGTTGAAGCTGGCGTCCGCACCGTTCATCTGCGCCTTCCACGCGACGCGCGCATGCCGGCCCAGGTCAGGCAGCATCGCTTCCAGAGCCACCCGCAACGGTGAGGAGGAGCTCTGGAGTTCACGCCTGAGGGTCATCGGGTCTCCTGGTGTACCGGGGTGGGGTGGTTGCGTGGAACGTACCCTCGGCCCCCGACATGCAGCGGGAAGGCGATCCACGCGGGGTGGTGCGCCCCAGGTCGCGTCCGGGGCGCCCCAGGTGGTGCGCCAGTAATGCGACGCCCGTGGTGCGCTCAGAGTTGCGTCTAGCACAGTGATGTACGGCGTGGTGACGGCCCGGGCATAGACGCGGGCGCGGTCACCGCGTGATTCGAGGAATCTCCTACAACCCACTCGAAGAGAGGCACTGCGATGACCGCACGACCCAGTAGCATCCCTGCCGAGTTCCTGCACGAGCACCCGGACAGGCGAGCCCGGATCTGATGCGTGAGCTGATGGGGTGTTCGTGAACACGCTTCATGGCGTGTCCGACGTGGCGGTTTAGCCGATGAACGGCTGGTCGCGGTGCTCGAGGTAGTGCTGGATGCGCAGCCGCATGGACGGATGCATGGGCAGGTCGAGCAGGTCGGTCGGGTCGACCCATTCGACCGCCTTGCTCTCGGAGCTGGTGCGCGCCTGGCCGCCCAGCAGCTGGGCCCTGAAGCAGAGCGAGAACTGCTGCCGCACTTCGCCGTCGTCGTAGGCCATGACATGCCCCGGGTTGGTGTAGGTGCCGACCAGGCCGGTCACCTTCACGTCGTAGCCGGTCTCCTCGCTGACCTCGCGGATCACGRTGTCGGCGATGGACTCCCCGATGTCGTGCCCGCCCCCGGGAAGGGCCCACAGGTTGTTGTCGGTCTTGTGGATCAACAGGATCCGGCCTTGGTCGTCCTCGACGACAGCGGTCACGGACGGCACGACGCTGTTGGCGKCGGGCGCGTTCGGGTCGTCGATGTAGTCGATTCGGGACATGGCCGTCACGCTACGTGATGTCGGCGGCCTCCACCGCCCGGCCGCTGTCCCAGGTGCGCTCGAACCCATCCACGTAGTGGGTGAACATGCGTCCACCGGGCAGGTGGTGCAGCTGCAGCACGGGCGAGCTGCCGGCGGCGGATCCTAGGACGTGGGTGTTGACGAGCAGGTCGTCGTCGAACCGGAACATCGAAGCGTAGAGAGTCTGCTCGTGCATGCGGGCCGCGATGTTCGGCTCGTCGAGGAAGGGCCGGAAGTACTTCCAGGCCAGGGTGCACCGGTCGGCGAGCGAGGACCCGATGCCTTCCTCCAGGCCGCGCAGCCGCACCGCGTCGCAGGCCGGGTCGCCCAGGCACAGCCGCACCTGGACACCGTCCGCGGCCCGCTGCGCGAGGGTGGCGTCGAAATCCGGCACGGCGTCGTGCAGGAACGTGGCCGCGAAGGCGAGGATGTCGATCTGCCGCTGCGCCTGGGCGAGCAGGCCGGACCAGAGCGCCATCGGGATGGCGCCACGGCTGGGGTGAATGCCCACGAGCTCCTCGCGGCTCGTCTCACCCCGCTGCGCCTCCGAAACCGCCGTGGGCCAAAGGAACCCGTCGTCCTTGCCGACCGCGCTAGCGACCGCCATCCGGTGAACGCGATGCGGCACGCGGTCCTTGCTGATCCACCGTTCCACGGTCTTGGGGTCCACCCCGACGATCTCGCTGAGGCCTCCGACAGACAGGTGCGCGCCGACCAGCGCCGCCCGCAGTCGCTCGTTCGCCATCCCGTTCCTCCCTGCCCCGTCCGGGACGTGCTCTCTCATGTGCCGCGCCGCCGGACGTCCCGAACCGTCCCACGGCGCGGTTATCGCGTCCCCGCCCCAGCGGCTGTCCTGATCATGCGCCGCATCAGCGGCGGTCGCTCGACGAGAGCGGCCAATGACTAGTCAAGCGGATGGACGCCGTGAACGGCAGACCTCAGCAGGCACCTGTGGATAACCAGCGAACCGTCGCACCATCCACAGGCACGCTGGCCTTCGGTTGCCGATCACTGGTCGGCGCCCTTGCCTGATAGGCACCAGCGCTGGTCCGCATCCGGGACAGGGGAGGCAGTGATGACGTTCAGACAGCAAGGCAGGGCGCAGGCGGTGATGCGAGCGCTCTTGGACTGCCCGCGGCTCGACAGGCCCAGCATGCAACGCGACCGGCTGTGGCTGGTCGTCCGCGACGAGGTGTGCACCCGCACCAGTGCGCAGGTTGTCCCGCTCGGTTCGACGGCCGCGGTCACCGTCACCGAGGACCACGCCACCGCGGAGCTGATCTGCGCCATGGAGTGGCTCTTCAAGCACGAGACCAAGGCACGCGGGCTGCCGCCAGACGCCCTCTACTCCCACCTGCGCAGCGCCGCCACGCGCCGCGACCACGGCTCCGCCCGCGCAGCGCAAGCCGACGCCCTGCGCGGCATGACGGGCGTCGGTCCCGGCGATGCGGTGCAGTGGCTGACTCGCGACCCGATGGAGGCCTGGTGATGGCTACGACGATGGACGAATGGATCCGGGACGAACTCCAGCTCGGGCAGAACGACCCCCGACTGAGGATCGTCGCGCCGGCAGCAGACATCCTGCTGTCCCGGGCGGTGGCTGCGGCGCAGCGGGGTGCGACCGACCCGCTCCTCACTGTGACCGCCAAACGCGCCGGTGGGAACTCGCGCGCCTGCACCAAGCGGATGCTGGAGCAGCTCGGCCTCGAGCCGCGCGCCCGCCGAGTGGTGCACCGCCTGCTCGCCGGGAGTCCCTCAGGCTGGCCGGGACTGCTGCGCATCTTCAGCGAACAGCGCCACGTCACCGAAGGGGAGCGGACCTACGCCCGTCGCCAGCTGCGACTGCTGGACGAATGAGACCACCACCATTGAGGGCTAGAACGGTGCTGTGGCTCAGGTGCACTCAGGGCGGCGTGACCGTGGAGCGTATGGGTTCCAGGGCAGGGTGCGAGACGAGCGCCTCGGCCCCGTACAGCATGGCCACCCCGGCGACCGCCAGCACCGCCGCCTCCGGTCCGGAGAAGAGCCGGGGCCGGCCATCGCCGTAGTCGAGGATCACGTGGCCGGCGACCAGATCCGCCTCGAACCCGACCAGGGTCGACCACCATTGCGAGCGGAGGGTGCCGTCGGGCAGCCGCACCAGCAGCCGGTGGTCGCTGACGACGACGTGGCACCACAGGGCTGGGCTCCACTGCCCCTCGACGCGCCACCGCACCCAACACCAGGTGGTGCGGTGAGCGTTCTCCCCGTTCTCGAGGACGATGCCGAGCCCCATGACGTCGACGTGCTCGGGTGACCGTAGGCCGCCGAGCTCCAGCGCGAGGGCGCGAGCATCAGCCGCCGCGACCTGCGCTGCCGGGCCGGGCGCAGGGGTGGGCTTCGTGGCTCGGAGCCTGGTTCGCATCGCACCCTCCCTGACGGTTGTGACTTCCTGACACTGTCTCGCACAGTCACGACAGTGCAACCTCACCAGAGCGTTGGTGCCCCGGCGCGGCCGTACCCACGCCATGACACCAATGCGCGTGGCTGCTGCGCTGACGGCCGGTGCCGTGGCCGTGGGGGTCGTGGGCTTGACCGCGGTCGCGGGTGCGCTCGCCCAGGCGGCACCGGTGCCGGTGTGCGCCGGCACCGGCCCGGTGGGTGGGCTCAGCGACGCCCAGGCACGGAACGCCCGCACCGTCGTTGCCACTGCCTCGACCCGCGCCGGGCACCGGGGCGCCCTGGTCGCCGTGATGACCGCCATGACCGAGTCGAGTCTGCTGATCCTTGGCAACCCCCACGACCCCGACGGCACAACGCTTCCCAACCAGGGCCTCGGTTACGACCACGACTCCCTGGGCCTGTTCCAGCAGCGCCCCGGGTGGGGGACCGCCGCCCAGCGGATGGACCCGGTCGCCTCGACCAACCTGTTCCTCGACGCCCTCCYGGCTCTGCCGGGATGGCAGCGGGCCGATCCGTGGGTCGCGGCCCAACGGGTGCAGCGGTCCGCCTGGACCGGCACCCCCACCGAGGTCAACGGCTGGTCCGACACCGTCGGCGGCAACTACCTGGCCAACGCCCAGCGCGCCGCCAGCATCGTCGACGCCATCGTGGCCACCTCACCGGATTGCGGCGCTGGCCCCACCGACACGGTCCGCGCAGGCCTGCCGCCCGGGTACACCCTGCCCGCCGACACCTCCCCCGCTGCGAGGGTCGCGGTCACCTTCGCCCTGGCCCAGCTCGGCAAGCCGTACGTGTGGGGGGCAACCGGCCCCAAGGCATACGACTGCTCGGGCCTAACCAGCACGGCCTGGCGAGCCGCCGGGGTGACGATCGGGCGCACCACCTACGAGCAGGTGCACGACGGCACCGCCACCATCCTGGACCGCCTCGCCCCCGGGGACCTCATTTTCACCCCCGGCAGCGACGGCACCACCGCCGCCCCGGGCCACGTCGGCATGTACATCGGCGCCCGTCGGGTCGTGGAGGCGCCGCAGACCGGGGACGTGGTCAAGGTCGTGAGCCTGTCCTCCTACGTCTCCGGCGGCGTCTCCACGATCCGGCATATCGCGTGAACGAGCCGACCGATGGTGCCCCAAGAGGCCCGTACACCAGATACGTGCGCGGGATCGGCCCGCCGCAGCTGCGAAAGGCAAAATGCCATGTCGGCACCCACCATCGACATCCAACCCAACACCACCGGTTTGCCCGGGCTGGCCGCGCTGGAGTCCATCGTCGGCGCCATGCTCACGTTCGGGCTGATCGCCGCGGTCGCTGGGGTCGCCATCTCCGCCTCCGCGTGGGCGATCGGCGCGCACTCCTCCAACCCGCACGTGGCGGGCAAGGGCAAGTCTGGCGTCCTCGTGGCCGGCGGTGCGGCCCTGTTGATCGGCGCCGCCAACACGATCGTCACCTTCTTCAACAACGCCGGAGCCTCGATCCGATGAGAGACCTCGATTTGCCGCCCCGCCGGCACGCCGGGCGTCGCGGCCTGTACGTGGGGTCCGTGGTCAGCCTGCTCGCCCTTGCGGTCGCGGTGCCCGGCCTGCTCACCCGCACCAACAGCACCGCGGACCGACGCTCCGCCGTTCCGGCGCCTGCTACGAGTGTGCCGAGCCCAGGGGCTGACCGCGCGGTTCCGCCACCCTCCTCTGGGCGGGAGGTCGACGACGCCGTGGCGGCCATCGCCAGGACACCGCGCTACCCAGCCGCTCCAGCCGCTACCCGCATCACCGGCGCCGCCGCCCAGCAGCCTGACCTGTACGCCGCCGAGTTCGTCCGCCGTCTCCTGACCCGGGACTACACCAGTCCCCGCGAGGAGTACCTGAGCTGGGTGCAGGCCGAGTCCGCGACCACGACCGAACCGCTCGTCATCGGGCTCGTGCCGGAAGACCTACGGGACCGGTTCGCCGTCTGGTCCGTCACCGACGCGACCGACGGCCCGCCGCCGGTGCCGTCCGCTCCCGAGTGGGCGCGGCTCGGGGCATCCCGAACCGTCGACACCGCCACGGTCGAGCGGGTGCAGGAACCGACGGCGTGGATTGGGGCCGTCCAAGCTGGGCGCATCACCGACCCCGGCATCACAGCTCGGCAGGTGAGTGCCACGGTGATCAGGCGGACCGGCGCCAAGACGCAGACCTTCAGCGTCTCGGCCAGCCTCAACTTGGAGGGTCCACTGGTTCGTCCCACGTGGGGCGTCGTCGCGGTGATCACCTACACCGCCATCCCGGTGAGTGCGTCATGAGCTGCACCGGCCCCAACGCCTTCAACCCCCTGTGCGTGGTGTCGAACGCCGTCGCGGACCAGGCCAACGCCGCGGCCACGTCGACGTTCACCCACATCGCCGGGTACTTCGGCACCGCCGCCGAGCACGCCACCGTGTGGCTGTGGAAGGAGATCGACCACGCCACCACCCTCGACCTACGCTCGCCGGAACTGCTGCGCGAGCTCGCTATCACGGGCGCGATCGCCGGGGTGATCTGCATGGGCTTGTTCGTCATCCAGGTGATCCGCGGGATACTGCGCCGCGAAGCCGGAGCCCTCGGCCGCGCCCTGTCCGGACTCGTCGTCGCGACCATCGGCACCACCTTCGCCCTGGCAGCCACCCAAGCGCTGCTGACCGCGGTCGACGCGCTCAGCGCCGGTGTCGTCCAGGCCACGATGGGCACCAACATTTCCGGTCTGGGTGCCAAGCTCACCGCAATCCGGCTGTCCAGTACCGGGAACCCGGCCACCGTGCTGCTGTTGTCCCTGGTGATCCTGTCCGCGGTGGTGATCGTGTGGGCGGCGATGCTGGCTCGCAAGCTCATGCTGCTCGTGGCCGCCGTGCTGGCGCCGATCGCGTTCGCCGGCGCGGTCGCGGACTTCTCCCGAGCCTGGGTGCGGCGCTGGATCGAGTTCGTCGTCGCGATGGTGGTCTGCAAGCTGCTGCTCGTTATCATTCTGTCCATTGGTGTCGCCGTCCTCGACGGCGCCGGACAGGCCTCAGACGGTGCCACCCAAGCCACCACCCAGATGGTCGGCGGCGCCTTGGTCTTGTTGCTGGGCGGCCTGGCGCCGTGGATCGCGATCAAGACCTGCACCTTCGCCGGGGAGGCGCTGCACGCCGCCCACGTCAGCGCCATCCACTCTTCCAGCGGCGCCCGCGCCGTGATCAGCGCCCCGCAGAAGGTCCTCGCACTGACATCGACCGCCCGTGCACTCGTTCCCGGTGTCGGGGCTGCAGGCGGTGTCGCCCTCGGCATGGCGGCCGGCGGCGGCGGTGGGCCCGCCAAACGCGCCGACGCGTCCGGCGCCCTCGACAACTCACCCCGCCCGGGCGAGGCCCACGGCGACGGATCCGCCCAGAGCCGCCCGGTTGGGGCCGCGGAGCAGCGTGGCCGAGTCGCAGCATCGGCCACGCCCACGGCCTCAACTGGGCCCGCCGCCTCCAGCCAATCCACGAGACCTTCCGGGTCGAGCCCGCAAGCCGATCGAGCATCGGCGCCCACGGGTCCAGACCCAAACGCCGGTGCGCCGCAGCTCCAGCCACCGCACCATCCGCCCCCTCGACAGTGAGGCACGAGCATGACCGACACCCTGACCGACACCCGCCCCGGTACCGCGGCGCCGCCCGCCGCGGTGCGCTTCTCCCGGCTGCCCCAGCGCGGCATACTCCTCGGGCTCTCCGCCGCCCGGCTGGTGTGCCTTGCCGTGGCCGCCGCGGTGCTCGCGGTTTCCCTGTTCGCGGGCGGATCCGCCGGTGCCGCGCTCACCATGCCGCTGTGGGCAGGCGCGGTCGCTGCGGCTCTGGTCCGCTGGCGCGGCAAGACCCTCATCGAGCTTGCACCCACCGCGGCACACTACCTGTGGCGCGCCCGCACCGGGCAGACCCGCTACCGCGCCCGCCCCGAACGCCCCCGCCCCGCAGGCACGCTGGCACTACCCGGTGACGTCGCCGCGCTGCGGTTCCTGCCCGACCCCGACACCGGCACCGGCACCGGCACCGGCACCGGCACCGCGATGCTGCACGACCCGCACCAGCACACCCTGACCGCGGTCGCGCTCGTGCGGCATCCCGCGTTCGTGCTCCTCTCGCCGGATGAGCAGGCGCGCCGGGTGCACGGCTGGTCCCGCGCCCTGGCTCACCTGGCCGCCACCGGCGGTACCCGCGTCCAGGTGCTGGAGATCTCGCTTCCCGATGCCGGACGCGGCATCACCGGCTGGTGGCAGACCCACCGCGCCGGGGATCCCGACGGTTGGGCCGTGCGGGAGTACGAGGAGCTCATGACGACCGTCGTACCCGCCGCCGCCACCCACCGCACCCTGGTCGCACTATCGCTGGACCTGCGCAAGGCCCGAGCCCACATCCGGCAGTCCGGCCGCGGCCTGCGCGCAGCCGCGGCTTTCCTGAAGCAGGAGATGACCTCGTTCGAGGCCAACCTGCGCGCCGCCGACCTCATCCTCGACACCTGGCTGGGGGAGGCCGACCTCGCCGCAACGCTGCGCACCGCCTACGACCCCGGCTACGGCGCGGGCGACCGCATCCCGGCACGCCTCGAGGGCGCTGGGCCGGTCGCGGTCGACGAGCACTGGGACCACCTGCGGCACGACACCGCCTACTCGGCGGTGTTGTGGGTCAAGGAGTGGCCCCAGACCGCGGCGCCGCCGTTCTTCCTCCACGCCCTCATCTTCCAACCGGCCATCCGCAAGACCCTGTCGATCAGCTACGAACCGGTCCCGGTCGATGAGGCCATGCGCGACATCCGCCGCGCCAAGGTCGAGTACGCCACCGACGCCGCGCAAAAGGCCAAGATGGGCGTGCTCGCCGACCTGTCCGACTCGGTGGAGGCCGCCGACGTGCTCGACCGCGAACGCGCCCTGGTCGCCGGGCACGCCGACATCCGGTTCACCGGGATGCTCACCATCACCGCCCCCACCCGGGACGCGCTCGAGGCCGCCGTCGCCGAGATCACCCGGGCCGCGATCCAGTCCGGCTGCGAAACCCAGCGCCTGCTCGGGCAGCAGGCGCGCGCGTTCACCGCGGCCGCGCTGCCCCTGGCCCGGAAGGTCGCCCGATGACCAGGCCCAGCCCTTTCTACTCGACCCCTGGCAAGCGGCGAGGTATGCCGGGGCGCCGGCATGGCGCCCCGGCGCGCGTCGGCAACGGGGCGGCGCCTCGGCCGCCCGAGACGGTAAGGGACGCCGACGCTGCGGCATACGTGCCCGCCCGCGGCGAGACCGGTCCAGAGGCGGGCAGGTCGCTGCGCCCGTTCCGGCTCCCGACCCACCGGGCCACCTCCGACGTCGTCGCCGGCGCCTACCCGTTCCTCGCCGAAGCGGGCCTCGGCTCGGAGGGGGTCTACATCGGGCAGGACGCCTGGTCCGGCGGCGGCTTCTGCTTCGACCCCTGGGTCCTGTACGGCACCGGCGTGCTCACCAACCCCAACTGCGTCCTGGCGGGCGTGGTCGGCAAGGGCAAGTCGTTCCTGGCCAAGTCGATCGCCACCCGCTCCATTGCCCTCGGCCGTCGCGTGTACGTACCCGGCGACCCCAAAGGGGAGTGGACGGCGGTCGCCGCCGCGGTCGGCGGAGCATCGATCCAGCTCGGCGGCGGAACCCCCCACCGGCTCAACCCCCTCGACCCCGGCCCCCGCGGCTCCGCGGCCAGCGACGAGGAATGGCGGCACGAAGCCACCCTGCGCAGGCGGGTGCTGCTGGGATCGCTGGCCGAATCGGCACTCGGCCGGCCGTTGCAAGCGGTTGAACACACCGCCCTCGACGTCGCCCTCGACAACGCCATCCAGGCCGCTGCCGAACCGACCCTCCCCTTGGTGGTGCAGGCCATCCTGGAACCCCGCGACTCCGTACCCGGAGCGACCGTCGGCGAGCTCGCCCACGACGGCCGCCACCTCGGGCACGCGCTGCGCCGACTCGTCGCCGGCGACCTCGCGGGCCTGTTCGACGGCCCCTCCACCGTCGAACTCGACCCCACCCTGCCCATGGTGACACTCGACCTGTCCCGCGTGCAGGGATCGGACCAGATGATCGCCATGCTCATGACCTGCGCCTCAGCCTGGATGGAAGCAGCCCTCACCGACCCCCACGGTGGACAGCGGTGGGTCATCTACGACGAAGCCTGGCGACTCATGCGCCAACCAGCCCTGCTCGCCCGCATGCAGTCGCAGTGGAAGCTCTCCCGCGGCCTCGGCATCGCGAACCTGCTCATTGTGCATCGCCTGTCGGACCTGGACGCCGTCGGCGACCACGGCTCCGAAGCCCGCGCACTGGCCCGTGGGTTGCTGGCCGACTGCTCCACCAAGATCGTCTACCAGCAAGAGGTCAGCGAAGCAGCGCACGCCGCGATCCAGCTCGGCCTCACCACCGCCGAACGCGACCAGCTCCCGGATCTCCAACGAGGAGAGGGCCTTTGGCGCGTCGGCAGCCACGCCTTCGTCGTGCGCCACACCCCCACCGCCGGTGAGTCCGGGATCTTCGACACAGACTCGCGCATGAGACTGAACCCCAACGGGTTCCGCGAATCTTGAGGCGAAATCGCTTGAATCCGAGTGTAGTTCGCGTGCGGCACGCTACGTGGTTGTCGGGATTGGGGAACCGGAGCGTCGTCGGGGTCGAGGTCGGGGTGCGCGAGGGTGCTCGCGTATCGCTGCGCAGCTGAGACGGTCAGGCCGAACAGGTCGCACACATCCGGCGGACATCGCTTGCGGTGACGTGGATCTCAGCCAGGATGCGGTCTTCGCGAAGGGCCTGAGGTTTGAGGTCCGTCTTGTGTCAGGGAAACTGGCTGCCGACGGGCACCCTGCGGGGTGCGGTGTTGCGGCTGAGGGTTGAGTCGCACGACCCTTGACGGTCCCTCCGGCGGCATGTACCTGGGCAGTCACTTTCAGCCACGCGGGAGCCAAAGCACTCCCTGTCGCCCCAGTGCTTCGTCGGTGTCTAGGTTGCATAATCGAAATGGACCGGGCAGATCACGGTCATAGGACGTCCTTCGAGTGGCCACCACCGGGTTCGGCCGAGTGGCCACCACCGCGTTCGGCAGCGTCCACCTGCTGACGCCCAGGGAGAAGAGCGACCAGAAGGTCGCAGCAACCCTCCGCATGCCAAATGACGGCGGCTGGTTGACCTGGTCGACCACGTTGCCGACATCGGCCACATCACCCTCGTGGCACTCGAGGCGCGAGCCGCAATCAGTCCTAGGGCTGCGGCGGCGGAAGTCAGGCCCCTCCGGCGATGCGCGCCCGCAGCTGCGGATACCCGTAGTAGGCCTCCGTGTCGCCATCTGGGGCGTTGGCCTCCAGATAAGCGGCGATGTCGCGCCAGGACGGCACCACACCTGGGAGGTGCCGGGTTCGCTCCCAGAGCTGCTCGAGTGTCGGCGGAGTCCCGGACGCCATTCTCACGTCACTTGAATGCTCGAGCGCGTCATGAAGCCGTCGAACCTCTGCGCCTGTGAATAGGTCGGCTTGCGGCAGGACCAGGTAAGCGAGGCGGTAGTCGGCTGTGCGCCAGCTCCAGGTCTCACCTAACCGGTTGAGCGCTTCGTTAAGCAGCACGGTCGACGGCGCGCCGGCGATGACAGCGGCAAGCTCGGCATCCTCGAGCTGGCTGACACGGGCGGCGACAGCGTTCTGGACGCTTTCCGGCGCGTTCGATACGGACAGGGTCCGCCACAGAGTCAGGAAAGGCACGTCGAAGTTGACTACCGCGCTCTCGAACCGCGGGATTGACGCATCAGGGATAACGGCCCACGCTGGCTGCAGGTCTCCAAGCGAGCCGATGAACTGGCCAAGCTGGCTGTCAGTCAGTCCACTACCGGCCTCCACCTTCCCGACCACGGCCTCAAGGGCGGCAGCGAGCAACGGAGGCGCCACCTGGTCCAGAGCTTTCGCCGTTTGACCGAGACGAGTCCACACAAGGTGGTTGTTCTCCGGAGGGTTGATGCATCCCTTCACGACGACCTTCGCGAGGCTCGTCTTCAACGCGCTCTTCCCATGATCGAGGTACCGGCTCCTTAGGTAGGCACCAAGCTCTGCCGTTGTCGCGAACCAAGAGACACCCTTGGTCTCCGCGGTGAACCGTTCGATGGCCTTCCGCCCAGCGGTGGGGCCATGCCGAAGAACCGAGTCCACGGCCGTTGCTATATGCGCACGCACGATCTCGGCGGTCGGCTCGAAAACCTCCTCGCTGGACACGAACGCCGGATGGGCGCAGATGTGGCGGTCGTCGCGCAGTCGGACAAGCGCGACGTGGTCGCGGGCGTCGATTAGCTCGTAGGTGTCCCGGCAAACATCCAGGAGTTCCTTCTCGAACTTCATCAGCTGCTGGGTGTTCGTCGTCTCGATGGCAAGGTTGAGATCGGCGATGTGCTTCACCGCGGCAGCTTCACCCTGTTCGGCCAGCTGCCGGACCTTTGCGACAAGATCGACCGCGACCGCGACCCACAGCGACACGATGGCGGCCTTGAACGCACCCGCGTTGTACGCAGTCGTCGCCTCAAGGAGATGCTGGCGCGACCGGTTGTTGCGGACCGCACCGACTAGCTCTTCGATAGACCTCACTCGCATGCCTCCCATATCCGTCAGGTACGAAGAGGCTATGTGTCGTGCAACGTCGCGAACGCCTCGGCGCAGTGCATTAGGCAAGCGAACGCCGGCCAGGGGACCAAGCATCCGATTACATGAACAGGCGGTATGGGTACTCGGTGCCGCCGAGCATAGGTCCCCTAGCGATGGCGCGGGCAAGGCGTGAGGAGTACTGGATCGTCACTGGGACCGGGTCATACAGCGCGTCGTTGTTCCAGTCCATCTTGGTCAGCGCCAGCGCTTCGCTGCCGGCGAGCTCGAGCGGACCAGAACCAGCGTGGCGGCGCAGGAGCAGCGGTCGAGGAATGCTCTTCCCGCCCTGGTAGTAGTTTCCGCGAGGCGAAACGCCTGGGGCGTTCCCGGCAGCCCACAGCAGAGCTTCAGTCCCAGAGACTGGCAGAAGCACGCCTCGTGGCGTGGGGTACCCGTCGGGCTGGCTCCGTTGCCCGGGTCGCTGGGACGCCTGTAGCCACACACCTCGCCAAGAGGTGCTCGAAGTCAGCTCGATGCACTCCACCTCTCGCACCGCGGCGAACGCGTCCTTGGCTCCGGCGATCTCGTCCTCGCGAAACGGGGTGGTCTTGTGCAGCACCACTCGATGCGGGATGGAGCCGCCGTTCCTTGACTGGTAGACGCGCAGACTTCGGGCCAGGACCGACCGCATGTCGTCGCGGCTCAGGTAGGGGTTGCGGCGGGCATCTGCATGGTCGCCAGCTATCGGGTCGCGGGCTTCGTAGGCGACGAACTGCATACCTCCACCGTCGGTGTCGAACACCTGGGAGCAGCACGTCACAAAGCGGGCTTCTCGAGGGTCGCCGCGGAAGGCGTACCCGAGTCCGATGTACGCGGTACCTTCCGGCACACCTGGCACCGGAGCGAGTTTCCACGGCACTCCGCCAGCTTTCACGTAGCACGCGATCGCGAGCCTCCAGGACCTCTGGGCGACGTAGCCAAAGTCGAACGTGGCGTCGTTGAGGACCTGAGTCGGGATTCCGCGCGCGGCCGCGAGGGCTTTGAGAACGTCGTGAGCGTCGAAATCCTTCGCGCGGGTGACCGGGTCCCAGCTGTCAGGGAGATGAATCGTGACGAGCTCAAACTCGCCGCGCTGTGTTTCAAGCTGCTGCAACGCTGCGTTGAACGCCTGCGTAAGGCGTTCGGCACCACTTCCCTCGCCCGGCAGGTCCCCGACGCGCTCAGGCCACTTGATGTGGCATCCCGCCGGGGCCGCGGGCACAAGGTCAGCCTTGAACAGTTGGCCGAAGCCCGGGTAATCGGGCGTGTACTGCGACTTGTCAGCAGCCTGGTGAGCACTGCGGAGACTGCTGAGGAGCTTGCGAACGCGTTCTGCGCCAGAAGCTGGGCCGACGGTAGCGATTCGGACCGCTGGAGTGAACCTCGTGAGGACCTGCTCGCTGTACGGGCCGTGCGCGATGAGACCCCGCAGCGGATGCTGGTCGACCGCGTCTGCTCGGTTGGCGTCGAACAGAAGATAGGGCTCCTGCAGGGTGCTGTACGGCGGAAGGTGCGCCGGCGCACGCCTCTGAGCCCCGCTCATGAGCGGCCTCCCGAGTAATCGGCGAGCACGCCCGCAGGGCGTGCCCACCCGGTGGTCGGGGACAGTACGAACTCAGCCGCGACCCCGCCAGCGTCGTCGGTCAGCTTCGTGGACCGGACCGTTGTCTGCGCACCTGCGGTGAACAACGTCGCCCACGCGTCGATGATGTTCGCCCAGGTCTTGTTGTACCGCCCGGCCCAGCGTTCTCGACGCCAGTCCGCCGCTGCGCGCTCGACCTCAGGCGGAGGGTCTTTGGGCGTGTCGACCCAGGTGAACGGCTCGTACACGCACCACCAGTGGTTGGCTCGATGCTCGAGACGGAGGTACACGCCTTCGGCGTACGCCATACCGAGCTTCGGAAGGTTGCCAGTGAGGTTGCCTCCATATGCCGCCTGCAGTGCCCCGAACTGGTCTCGCGTCCTCCTCGAGAAGTCGTTCTCCTCGCCGCCCGACCGCGGAGTTGCTGCCAGCACCGCGTGGAGCCCACGCACATGACGCCGACGAAGCGGCCTACCGCGCACAAGAGATCCAGCAAGAGCATCGACCAGTAGACCGACCGCCCAAGAATCGGTCAGCGGATCCAGAGGCACCTGCCCGTCTACTCGGATGCCCAGATCGGCTGCGGCGCCTAAGAAGTCGGCATCGCGCCCGAACGCGGTGACCTTGGTGCCGTGCATGGCGAAAGCGGTGTGCTTACGCACGTTGTGTTGGCCCAGCCGCTGACGGAACTCCTCGAGAGTGCACGACTTCTGCAGGGTGAGCATCCGAGCGGTGTCGGGCATCTTCAAGATGGGCAGTGCCGAGCATCGCAGGACGGGGAACTGAGCTGCTTCCGCGGTGGGCAGCTTCACCGGGATAGCGGCAGGTCGCTCCGCACGCGCGTCGATGTGCTCGACGAGTGGCGCCGGAAGGTCTGCGCCACGAGCGAGCTCGCCCGCCAGTTCGTCGAACGTCGAGACGTCGACGAGTGCCGTGTCGATTCCGGCGGCTTCGGCGCGCTCGAGGAACCGGGTCACGGAGTCGAGCAGAGGCTGACCGGGCTTGCGAGCCCAGTAAACGCCTCCTGGGAACGCACCTGCCCCAACCGCTTCCTCGAGTGCTTCCATTACGGAGTCGTCCCTGCCGCTGTAGCCGACGGCGAGCGGCCCGAGTCGCTGGCACAGCCCAATCAGGGTGCGCCGCTGCCGGTCGTCCTGTTTTCGGAGCTCGTCAGCAGTGTTCTTCAGCGCGACCTCTTGGTAATCGCCGTGAAGCTTCACGAGGAGCGGCCATGCACCGTCCGCCAGGACGCGTTCTCCACGCTCGGCACTGTCGATAGCGGAGATCGTGACGTGTGCGCGTTCGGAGGCAGGGAGCAGCTCATCGGTGACGACTGTGGCACGCTCGATGAACGGGTCGAAGTTGGTCGTGACGACGGCCGGCACCTTCTTCGTGCTAATCAGACTGGCCAAGACGCGATGGCCGTACGAGCCAGTTCCCCGTCGCACCTGCTCCTCGATGTATGCGCGCCTGTCAGTGAGGTTTGGGTACACAGCGGCGAACGCGACGCTGTATTCGCTCGGGTCATCTGTCGACGGGAATCCATGCTGATTATTGAAGAACTCGTTGATGCGCTCGCGCCACAATGGGTCAGACGGGTCCAGCTCTCGCCGGGTCAAGTTCGTCGCGTCTGCGTACAGGCGCGTCTTGAAGTCCAAAATCATGTCGTAGCCGGTCGGCACCCCCGCCGACGCGGAAGCCCCTGCACCCAGGAACCACGCGACACGAGGCCCGCGCGTCGTGAACACGCGGGCAAACTCTGCTGAAGACATCGTGCGGACCATCAGGCTCCTTGACTCCTGCGAGCAACTTCGTTACYAGCGGGCTTACGGGAGTTTGACCCTAACTGCAACCACCGACTGAAACCGGTTGCGCCCGTCGTCATCACAGGATCGTCGAGATGGTGCTCGCCTCCATGGCAAGCACCCGAGAGCCAGCGTCATTCCTTGGCCCTCAGGAAAAGCCGCGGATCCGCCGCGATGAGTGGGTCGTTCCGCCGCGTTGGGAGGGTAGCAGTTCAAGCCGGGTCCTAGAGGTCCTGTGTCTCCGCCGGCTCTGGTCTGCTGGAGCCCCCTACTTAGCCCAGTGACTGCTGATCCCTCAGGGTGAGTGTGGCCAACACGTCGCCTCGCCCCCGGCGGTCCAATAAATCCTGCGCCGCCTCTTCGATCGCTCTACCCAGTGCTGCGTGAATGCGCTTGATCCAATCTGTCGCCGCTTCAGCCTCAGCATGGCTCGTCCCCAGGAACTCAAGAAGCTTGGGATTATCGTACTCGCGTTGGTAATGAAACATCTGATTCCGAAAGCGGCGCAGCCTCTCGACCTTTTCATCGGTTAAGAGCTCGTCAAGCTCGGGATCGGCAAGCTTGGCTTTGCGCCATCCTTCGATCACGACGTAGACCGTGGCGTACCACAGGCTCATTGCGATCATGTCGTCCATCGACGTGACAGGGTCGATCTCGGATCGCGACTCGTCACGCTTGATCCGACGCATGAAGAGCTCGCGCAGGAAGTCCGCGTTGAGGAAGTACTTGTGAAGCGCCATTACCTGTAGGAACTGCTCGTCCTGCGGGTCACGCCCATTGACCATGTAGGAACCATAGGTCTCTCGCGAGCGTCCGAGCTCCGCGAGGCCGTGGGTAGGGCCACCGGGCATGTCTGCCTCATACCGCTGCCTTGCGGCTCGGCTCCGCCGTAGCCATGAGGGTTCACGGAAATCGGAAGGCGCCAGCGACAGAGACCGCGCCCAGCACTCCTACCTGGGAATGAACGTGTTGGTGGCATCTCGGAGGGTTACGACAGCGCCGGGTGCGGCGGCAGCCAATTTCGGTGGTCGATTAGCAATCCCAACCGATACGCGCAATCATTCTCCCCATGGCGAAACAGACGACGGTAACCATCACCGATGACCTCGACGGTTCGACCAACGCGAAAGAGGTCTCGTTCAGTCTTAACGGCCAGAACTACTTGATCGATCTCAGCGCGAAGAACCAGGCGGCTCTGGAGAAGGCGCTTAAGCCCTACATCGCGAAGGCGACTGAACAGGGCCGGCGGAGCAGTCGTGGCAAGGCCGGTCGCTCTTCATCTCGGGCAAAGTCAAACACTAACCTCACCGCCGTGCGGGAATGGGCGAAGAACAATGGGTATCAGGTGAGCGACCGCGGCAGGATCAGTGCGGATGTTCTAAAGGCCTACGAGGCAGCTCAGTAGCCCGCGAGCCGAGCAGTTCAAGTGCCGTGAGTGTGCGGCATTTCGCAGCGTGCGGGCGGCGGTCCGCAACTGGACTGGTCTGGCGTCGTTGCGCGGACGGCGTAGGGGGCGGTCGCTCACCCAGTCGAGGCGCTCGATTTCGTCTCAAGCTCCGCTTAGCTGGAGTAATCCTGCTCACCGAACCAGGGCACGGACACCCACACCGGCAGGCGTGGGCCTCGCCGCCTTGGCAGCCCTCGGCTGGGCCGCCTACATCGTGCTCACCTAGCACCTCGGCGACCGCTTCACCGCCCTCGCCGGACTGTCCATCACCAGTCCCATCGCCGCCCTCACCGTCGCAACCATTGGCATCCCCCAAAGCGACCGGACACATCCCGCCGAGCGTCCTGCTCTGCGCTGCAGGACTGGCACTCCTGCTGCCCGTCCTGCCGTTCGCCCTCGAACTGCTAGCCCTGCGACGAATGACCACAGCAGCGTTCGCGACCCTGATGGCCCTCGACCCGGCCATCGGCGCCGTCCTCGGCCTGCTCGTTCTTGCACCAGAAACCAGCAGCCGTGTACATCGCTGGCATCACCCTCGTTGTGTGCGCCGGAGCTGCAGCTCAACGCCACGGTCGCCGTCATGCCGAAGCGGCTGAACGCCCCGACGATGCACTCGAAATCCTGAGCTCGCGTCAATCCGCACGACCTGTTTCGCCATCGCCATCCGCTGTCACGCCGATATCACTGCGCTTTCCGCCACCAAGCGGGGCTCGCCGACCGCGCCGATCTTCCCAGGATTGCCTGTCTTGCGGCTCTGCGCGCTGGGAGATGAACGCTACTGCTGCGGTGCCAGCGTGGGCCGCTGGGGACGACGAGGACGGGATCGTCGGCGACCACTGTGCACCGCGGTGTCTCGTTGCTGCGTCGCAGCGCACGAGATTCGTGCGCGCTCTGGGTTGGGCTCGCGAACGTGCCCCGCTGGCCGCGTTTCCTCTTCAGAGCGATCAACGCTGGAGGCGACGTGGACGGATTCGGATTGGCGGCATTGGACGTCGGTGTCCGGCCGATGGTGGCGCTGTTGTGCGGGCTGGTGGGCTTCGCGTTGATGTTGGGCGCTGGGCGCGCCCGCCCAGGACGGGCGGGCCGGTCGCGTGGTGATGTCGAGCGGGATTGCGCCAGCCGGCGCGAGGTGGTGAGGGTTGCGGGTCGCCGTCAGCTGATGCGGCGCAGTCGGACCCTGCGGCCGGCCGGCCAGCGACCGGCGCCTGGCGATGTGGGGTACCGGATCGGCGTTGCGAAGGGGGTGGAGTGTTTCGCCTCAATCGAGGACTCGGTGGTGGTGTTGGGTCCGCCGCGGTCGGGCAAGGGGCTTCATTTGGCGATCCCGTTGATCTTGGACGCGCCGGGCGCGGTGGTGACCACGAGCACCCGTCCCGACAACCTTTCTGTGACGCTGCGCCGCCGCGCGGCGGCCGGTCCGGTCGCCGTGTTCGACCCTCAAGGGTTAGCCCGCGGGATACCGACCTCCACCAGATGGTCACCGATCCGGGGTTGTCAGGACCCGCATGTGGCGATGATCCGCGCCAAGGCGCTGACCGCCGGCGCCGCGGACGGCACCACGGACGCGAACTTCTGGCAGGCCTCGGCGGAGCAGGCGGTCCGCTGCCTGCTGCACGCCGCAGCCCTCGGTGACCGGTCGACGCGCGAGGTGTACCGGTGGTCCCTATCCGCGCTGAAGGCCCACGACGCGGTCCACATCCTCACCAACCACCCCGACGCGGCGCACGCGTGGAGCGAGGCCCTGGAGGCGATCCTGTCGGCCGACCCGCGGCAGCGCGACTCGATCTGGGCAATGGTCGCCATCGCGTTCTCCGCGCTCGGTGACCCGACGGTGCTGGAGGCCCTGTCCCCGGAGCCGGGGGAGCAGTTCGACCCCGAGGTGTTCCTGCGGGAGAGCGGCACCGTCTACTTGCTGGGCACCTCCACCGGCGCCTCGGCGACAGCGGGGATCGTCGCCGCATTCGTCGAAGACGTCGTCGAGGCGGCCCGCCGCAGCGCCGCCGCCTCGCCGGGCGCGCGCCTGGATCCGCCCTTGTCGCTGGTGCTGGACGAGGCCGCCAACTACCCGCTGCCGTCGCTGCCGGCGCTGATGTCCGAGGGCGGCGGCACCGGCATCTCCACCATCGTCGTGCTGCAGTCGCTGGCGCAGGCGCGACACGTGTGGGGTGAGCACGCCGCCTCCGCGATCTGGGACGCCGCCATCGTCAAAGTCATCCTCGGCGGCGGCTCCAACGCCCGCGACCTGGACGACCTCTCGCGCCTGATCGGGCAACGCGAACGCGCCACCACCTCGACCAGCCGCGGCGGCGACGGCCGCCGCAGCACGTCGACCTCCACCACGATGGTCCCGATCCTGGAGCCGGCGCAGCTTCGTACTTTGCCGTTCGGCACCGCCATCCTGCTCATGCGGGCCGCGCCGGCGATCGCCCTCACCATGCACCCGTGGACCCGCCGCCGCGACGCCCACCTGCTCGAGGCGGATCGGGACGCCACCGAGGCCCAGGCCCGCTCCATGCCGCGGCGTCCAGTGGTGTCGTCGTGACCGGCCCGCCCACGGACGGGTATGCCAGCCGGCCGGCTGGCCCGTCCCCGAACCCCTTCGTAGGCGGCCCCGTGCACGTGCCGACCCTCACCCACGCCGCCCGCGGCACGCTCCTCGACGACCTCGCGCCGTGGGTGGACACGCTCACGCGCCGGTTCGCCATGGATGTGCGCACGCTGCCACCGTGCTGGGACCGGCACAACGGCATGGTCGAGGTCCTCGCCGCACTGCGGGACTACGAACGCGGTGCGTTTGTCGGCACGGCACCCCCCACAGCCGCTATAGACTGGCTGCGCGCCGTGCGTGACGCCCTCGCGTTCCTGCGCGACCTGGGCGCCCTGACACAGTGCGCTGCTCGCGAGCACCGACCCGATCCCGAGCGACCCACTCTTCAGCCCTCCGGCGTCTGAGGCTGCCGGTGGTGCCCCGAGCGAGCCGTAAACCTTCCAGAGGCGCGACACCCGGTCGCGCGGGAAGGCACGCGGCACATGGAACCCGACACGCTGCTGGAACAGGACGAGCAACACCCATACGAGGCGCTGCTGCTCCAACTGGCCGTCATGGCCCAGGAGCACGTCCGCGACACCGCGGATCACGAGTACCAGCTGGGAATCCGCGACACCTGCCTCACCGTGGTCGCACTCACCCTCACCAAGGGGACCCGCCGAGACCCGGACCAGGTGCGGAACCTATTGACCGACGGGCTCACCAGCGGCGGGTGTGACGCGCCCCAGCTGCTGCGGCTTGCGCTGCAGGCCGTCCGCCACGCCGGCACAGGGCGGCTGGGACTGGACTGGGTGGGTCCGCGCACCTTCCAGGCACGGCACGGCCGCGTCGGCACCGATGAGGACCTGGCCAGCTGGCTCGGCCCGAACCGGTCGATCCGCATCTCGTGGCGCCGCGAGGCTGGCCGCCATGTCGGGCTGCTCTACGCCTACGACCAGCTGTGGGACGAGTACGCCGTTATCGCCGCCTGCGTCGACCGCGACCTGGCCCGTGACGCCTGCCGGCGCACGACCCCGAGCAGGGGAGCCGAACTGTGACCGGCCACGGGGCGGCGACCCGGGTCGACATCGACCAGCTTCGGGCCCGGCACCGCATCGAGGACGTCGTCGCCGCCTCCGGTGTCGAGCTGCACCCAACGGGTCGCTCCCTGATGGGTTGTTGCCCGTTCCACGACGACCGCACCGCGTCCCTGTCCGTGGGCGGCGTCCCGGACCGGTTCCACTGCTTCGGCTGCGGCGCTTCCGGCGACGTCATCGACTACGTCGCCCGGCTGCACGGCCTCAGTTTCCGTGAGGCGGTCGAGCACCTGGACCACGCACCGATCGCACCGACCACCTCTCCGGTCACTCAGCGTCCCGAGACCGGTCACCGTTTCGTGGACGTGCCCGTTGAGCGGGCGTATGCCGTGAACCTCCTTGCGTGGGAACACTGGACGCGCCCGGTGAACCACGCGTTCGCCTTGGCCTACCTGCGTCATTACCGCGGCATCGACCTGCACCCGGCGGAGACCGTGCGGGGTGACCGGCTGGTCGGGCACACCGGGACCGCGTGGGCCAGCATGACCAACCACCTGGCCCGCCACGGCGTCGCCACCGACGAGCTGGTCGCGCTGGACCTCGCCCACGCCACCCGCCGCGGCACCCTCATCGACACCATGCGTGGCCGGCTCGTCGTACCTGTGCGCGACGAGGCCGGGCGCATCACCGGGTTCCTGGGCCGCGACACCACCGGCGACGCACGGGCACCGAAGTACCGCAACCCCACTCGGACCGCGGTCTTCGACAAGGCCACCATGCTTTACAGCCCGCAACCTCTGACCGCGACGAACGATCCAGTCCTGGTCGTGGAAGGACCGATGGACGCTCTGGCCGTTACCGCCGCCGCGGCCGCGACCCGGATTCCGGTGATGGCTTGCACCGCCGCCGGAGTCGCGGTCACCCCCACCCAGGCCGACCGGGTCGCCGCCCTTTCACCGGGACGGCCAGTTCTGGTTGCGCTCGACGGTGACGCCGCCGGCCGCGAAGGCGCCGCCCGCTGGGTCGACCTCCTGCATGGCCGGCTCGGCCACCCGGTCCGCGTGGTCGACCTCCCCGACGGGCGCGACCCCGCGGACTGGATCGCCGACCACGGCCCCAACGCGCTTGGTGACCTGCTCGCCCGCGCCCGCCACCCGGCATGCCAGCCCGAACGCATCCACCGCCCCGAACCAGCGCAGCGGCGCGAGCCGCTGCGCCCCCAACTCTGGGCGCGAGCCGCTGCGCCCCCAACTCTG
>NZ_JBFUEP010000043.1:0-38380 GCF_056403895.1 Pedococcus sp. P2_E5 | reverse complement strand
GTCGACGACACCAGCGAGTCAGACGACACCAGCGAGTCACAGGAGGCCTGACGCGGGACTCAAGATCGGCTGAGAGGTGCCTACGCCCCCTGGCCCCCTGTTGCGTAGGCACCTCTCTTCCCCGCATCAAGATTCCTCGCCGTGAGCACTCCAGACCATAGTCAGTCTGAGCCATTTGCCCACCCATCGGGAGGAGGCATCATGGTTGATTGGGCTCTTTCGGCGATGGTCCCGACGCTCACGGCGCTCGGCCCGCTCGAGCCGCCGGCCGGGTCAGCCGGCCAGGACGACGACCAGGGTGCGTGGCCCGTGGACTCCCTCGACGCGGTCCAGCTCGATGTCGCTCGTCGCCGAAGGTCCGCTGATGAACGTGAGCGGGGCGCTCGGGTCCAGCCTGCCCAGTCCCTCGGGGACGGTCTGCACGACGTCGCTCGCCCGGACGATGCAGACGTGCGTATCAGGGACAAGAGTGACCGCTCGGCGCCCGCACAGTTGCCCACCGTCGAGGACGATCGTGCCGGTCTCCGAGATCGCGACCACCGACCCGGTCACGACGGCAGGGATGCGGTCGAGTCCGCGCGCGTCCAGTGAGCCGTCGTCCACGGTGACGTCGGCCAGCCAGTTGGTCCACTCACGCGGCGTGCCCGCCGGGGTGACGGCTTGCCCGATCTCGAGGGCGGCCAGGGCATCGGCGACGGCTCGGCCGATGGAGTCGTCGTCCTCCGCCCCGATCCGGACCACCGTGGCCTTGTAGTCCTCCAGGCGGTCGATGAGCTGGTGGACGAGCTCGGGCGCACCGGCGGCATACTCGCCCTCACGTCGGTAGGCGCGGGGAACCTCGGGCGAGACGGGGTTGTCCCCGAGGGCGCCGCGGATCCGCGCGAGGACCTCCTCGCGGGCGGTCACGACGACCTCCCTCGGGTGCGGGTCCACCAGTCACGGAAGGACTCGGCCGGTGGGCTGGGGGCGTCGCGCGAGGCGGTCCAGCCGTTGAGGGGCGGGGGCAGCGGCAGGCGCGGCTTCCCTCGCCGTATGCCGTGTCGTGCCACGGCCGCGGCGCGCCCCGCCTTCGCGAAGCGTCCCTCGTCGGCCATCACCCAGGCGGCGGCCTTCATCGCGGCGCCCTCAGGAGTGGGGAGCCGATGGGTGTCGGCGTGGGCCTCGGTGTGCTCGGCTCGCAGCTGGACGAGCATGTCGGGGATGTTGATCTTCACGGGGCAGACGTCGTAGCAGGCGCCGCAGAGGGTGGAGGCGTAGGGCAGCGAGTCGTTGGGGTCGTCGCCCCCGGTCAGGCCGGTCAGCAGTGGGGTGAGGATGGCGCCGATCGGGCCGGGGTAGACCGAGCCGTAGGCGTGACCGCCGGTGCGTTCGTAGACGGGGCACACGTTGAGGCAGGCCGAGCAGCGGATGCAGTGCAGGGCGGTGCGGCCGAGCTCGTCGGCCAGGGCACGGGTGCGGCCGTTGTCGAGCAGCACGAGGTGGAACTCCTGGGGTCCGTCCCCGGGGGTCACTCCGGTCCACGTGGACGTGTAGGGGTTCATCCGCTCGCCGGTCGAGGACCGGGGGAGCAGCTGGAGGAAGACCTCGAGGTCGGCCCAGGTGGGGATGACCTTCTCGATGCCCATCACGGTGATGAGGGTGTCGGGCAGGGTCAGGCACATGCGTCCGTTGCCCTCGGACTCGACCACGGTCAGGGTGCCGGTCTCGGCCACCCCGAAGTTGGCGCCGGACACCGCGACCCTGGCGCGCAGGAACACCTCGCGAAGGTGGGTGCGGGCGGCGGCGGCCAGCACGGCTGGTTCGTCGGTCAGGGCCGGGTCCACGCCGGGCATCTCGCGGGCGAAGATCTCACGGATCTCGGCTCTGCCGCGGTGGATCGCGGGCACGAGGATGTGGGACGGCTTGTCGTGGCCGAGCTGGACGATGAGCTCGGCCAGGTCGGTCTCGTGGGCGGTGATGCCCGCGGCCTCGAGGGCCTCGTTGAGCCCGATCTCCTGGGTGGCCATCGACTTGACCTTGACGACCTCGTCGGCGCCCGTGGCCCGGACCAGGTCGGTCACGATCCGGTTGGCCTCGGCGGCGTCGCGGGCCCAGTGCACGGTCCCACCTCGGGCGATGACGTTGGCCTCCAGCTGTTCGAGCAGCTCGGGGAGCCGCGCCATCGTGTCGGCCTTGATCGCCGAACCAGCGTCGCGCAGCGCCTCCCAGTCGGGTACCTCGGCCACCACGCTGGCGCGCTTCGCGCGGATCGTGGAGGTGGCGTGGGCGAGGTTGCGTCGCAGCTGGGTGTTGGCCAGGGCGTCGCGCGCCTCGGCGGGAAACGACCGGTCGCCGGTGAGGTGACCCACGGCGGTGTCGGCGGCGGGCCCGCGGACCCGGCCACCCGGCATACCGAGGAAGGTGCTCATGCGGTGCTCGCCAGGATCTCGGCCAGGTGCACGGGCCGCACCCCGGTCCGCAGGCGCGAGAGGCCACCGCCGATGTGCATGAGGCAGGAGGAGTCACCCGCGGTGACGACCTCCGCCTTGGTGGTCAGCACCGAGGACATCTTGTCGGCGAGCATGGCCGTGGAGGTCTCGGCGTTCTTGACCGAGAAGGTGCCCCCGAAGCCGCAGCAGACGTCGGCGCCCGGTAGCTCGACCAGGTCGATCCCGTGCACGGCACGCAGCAGCTGCAACGGAGCCTCGCCGACTCCCAGCAGGCGCAGGGAGTGACAGGTGGGGTGGTAGGTCACGCGGTGCGGGTAGGACGCGCCGACGTCGGTCAGGCCGAGCACGTCGACGAGGAGCTGGGACAGCTCGTAGGTCTTCGCCGCGACCGCCTCGGCGCGGACAGCCAGTGCTTCGTCCCCTGCGCGACGCGCGAGGGAGGCGTGCTGGTGGCGCACCGAGCCCGCACACGACCCGGAAGGGGCGACGACGGCTTCGCAGCCGTCCGCCAGCGCCTGCTCGAACACCTCGACGTGGTGGCGCACCAGACCCACGGCGTCGCGCTGGTACCCGGTGTTCGTGTGCATCTGGCCGCAACAGGTCTGGGCCTGGGGAAAGACGACTTCGTGTCCGAGCCGCTCCAACACCGTGACCGTGGCCTTCCCGACGTCGGGGAAGAGCACGTCCCCGAGGCAGGTGACGAAGAGGGCGATCTTCATCAGGCGCTCCTGCGAGCGGCAGCCGTGGAGGCACGGGCCACGAGCTCGGGCTGGAAGACCACGTGCTGGTGCTCGTGCTCGGCGCCGTGATCGGCCTCCTCCATGAGGAGTCGCGCCGCGGTGCGCCCGAGGAGGTGGCGTGGCTGGGCCACCGTGGTGAGCGGGACCGCGGCCGCTGCCGCGTACTCGATGTCGTCGTAGCCGACGATGGCCACGTCGTCCGGGACACGGACCCCGAGCTGGACGAGGTGCTGCAGCAGCCCCAGGGCCAGCAGGTCGTTGGCGCAGAACACGCCGGTCGGCCGACTGCGCCGCGGCAGGCCGAGCAGCCGCTCCCCGGCCCGGCGGCCGTCCGCGATCGTCAGGGCATCGGTCTGGATCCAGGCCAGGTCGTCGGGGCGCAGGCCGGCGGCGTCCATGGCCCTTCGTGCCCCGGTGTGACGGTCCTTGACCTGGGGAATCTCGAGAGGACCCCCGATGAAGGCCAGGCTCTGGTGCCCTGACTCGATGAGGTGGTTGATGGCGAGCTCGCCGCCGGTCACGTCGTCGACCCCCACGCTGCACCAGTCGTGCGTGTCCTGTGGCGCCCTGTCGACCAGGACGACTGGGACCCCCTGTTCACGCAGTCGCGCCAGTCGAGGGTTGGCGTAGTCGATCGCCGTGATCAGCACGCCGCGAACGCGCAGCTCGGTGAGCTGTTCGAGGTACTGGTCCTCGCGGTCGGCGTCGAGGTCGCTGTTGCAGATGAACAGCGACAGGTGCTCCGTCTTCGCCACCTCCTCGATGCCTCTCGTGACATCGGTGAAGAAGGGGTTGGACGCGTCGAGGACGAGGTAGGCCAGCGTGCGGCTCCGTCCTGCGGCGAGCTGTCGGGCCGAGGCGTTCGGCACGAAGCCGAGCCGGGCGATCGCTGCCTCGACCTTGGCTCGGGTGGTCGGACGGACCGCATCGGGACGGTTGAGCACGTTGGACACGGTGCCGACCGAGACGCCCGCCGTGGCGGCGACGTCCTTGATGCTCACCGAAGCCATGTGTCTGGTCCTGTCCGTTGATGCCAACTACCGGGATGCCTGCTCATTGTTGCGGGTGGGGCCCGATTCACGGGTCAGGAGGGCACGAAGTCGCGAACCTCCTGGGTCGCGTGCAAGTCTGCCCGGATCTCCTCGAGGCTTGCGGGCGCGGCACCGTGGGCCCGGGCCTGGACCAGGATGTTGCCCAGGGCCGTCGCCTCGACCGGGCCGCTCGTGACGGGCTTGCCGGACAGGTCGGCTGTGAGCTGGCAGAGGAGCGTGTTCTGGGAACCGCCGCCGACGATGTGGACGACGTCCACGTCGTGCGCGAGGGCGGAGGCCTGTGTCAGCGTGCGGGCGTATGCCGTGGCGAGCGAGTCGAGGATCAGGCGCACCGTGGCAGCGGGGCCGGTCGGCGCGGCCTCGCCCCGCAGTGACACCGCATCGGCGATGCGCTGCGGCATGCGCCCCGGGGCGATCCAGAGCGGGTCGTCGACGTCGATGGTCGGGCCGCCGGCCGGCAGGGACTCGGCTGCGGAGAGCAGCGAGGCCAGGTCGTGGTCGACTCCTTCGGAGGCCCAGGTCCGCATGGACTCCTGGAGGAGCCAGAGCCCGCCGACGTTGCGCAGGTACCTGATCCGGCCGTCCACCCCGCCTTCGTTGGTGAAGTTCGCGTGCTGGCTCTCGACCGACAGGACCGGTTTGTCGAGCTCGAGGCCGGCAAGGGACCAGGTGCCGCTGGAGACGTAGCCGAACCTGCCGCCGGCAGCCGGCACCGCGACCACTGCCGAGGCGGTGTCGTGCGAACCGACTGTCGTCACCACCACCCGGGCGTTCAGTCCGGTGGCGTCACCGACCGCTGGCAGCAGGTGGCCGCGGACCTCGCCCGGCTGGTCGATCTCGGGGAGGAGGTGTCGGGGGAGGTCGAGCAGTCGCAGGACCTCGTCCGACCAGTCCCCGGTGGACACGTCGAGCAGCCCGGTGGTGGAGGCATTGGTGGCTTCGGAGCGCAGCTGCYCGGTGAGCCAGTAGGCCAGCAGGTCCGGCAGCAGGACGACGTGGGCGGCCCTGTCCCACAAGGGGGATTGCTTCTCTGCCTCCAGCTGGTAGACCGTGTTGAAGGGGAGGAACTGCAGCCCGTTGACGGCATACAGCTGGTCCTGGCTGACCCGGTGGTGCACTGTGGCGATGACGGAGTCGGTGCGGTCGTCGCGGTAGGAGATCGGCTCTGCGAGCAGCCGGCCGTCGGAGTCGAGCAGGCCGTAGTCGACGGCCCACGTGTCGATGCCGATGGACTCGACCTCCGGGAACTGGGCTGCCAGCGCGGTCAGGCCGGTCATGACTTCGGCGAAGAGCCCGGTGAGGTTCCATCGCAGGTGACCACCCTGCATCGCCGCCCCGTTGGCGAAGCGATGCAGGGTGTGCAGTTGGGTCCTGCCGCTCGACGGGTCGACGACGCCGGCCATCACCCGGCCGCCTGAGGCGCCGATGTCGACGGCGCCGAACACCCTGCCTGCCATGGCCTAGCGCAGGAAGGCGTTGGCGACGCCGGAGTCGACGGGGATGTGCAGGCCGGTGGTGTGGCTGAGCTCGTCCGACGTCAGGACCGCGGCGGCGTTGGCTACGTGCTCGGGCAGGACCTCGCGGCCGAGCAGGGTGCGCTTGGCGTAGTAGGCGCCGAGGTCCTCCTCGGCGACGCCGTAGACCTCGGCACGCTTGGCGCCCCAGCCGCCGGCGAAGATCCCGCTGCCGCGGACCACGCCGTCGGGGTTGATGCCGTTGACCTTGATGCCGTGCTCACCGAGCTCGGCGGCCAGCAGCCGCACCTGGTGGGCCTGGTCCGCCTTCACGGCCGAGTAGGCGATGTTGTTGGGGCCGGCGAAGACGGAGTTCTTGGAGGAGATGTAGAGGATGTCGCCGCCGAGCTTCTGGGCGATCATCGCGGCTGCGGCCGACTTGGAGGCGAGGAAGCTGCCCTTGGCCATGACGTCGTGCTGCAGGTCCCAGTCGGCCTCGGTGGTCTCGAGCAGCGGCTTGGAGATGGACAGGCCGGCGTTGTTGACGAGCAGGTCGATCCCGCCGAAGGCGAGGAGCGTGGCGTCGACGGCGGCCTGGACGGCGGCGGCGTCGGTGACGTTCGCCTGCACGCCGACGGCGAGGTCGGCGTTGCCGATCTCGGCGGCGGCTGCCTGGGCCTTGGCGAGGTCGAGGTCGGCGATGACGACGCAGGCGCCTTCGGCGGCGAGCCGCGTGGCGATGGCCTTGCCGATCCCCGAGGCGGCACCGGTGACGAGGGCGATGCGACCGGCGTGGGAGCGGGGCTTGGGCAGGCGGGCGAGCTTGGCCTCCTCGAGGGCCCAGTACTCGATGCGGAACTTCTCGGACTCGTCGATGGGGGAGTAGGTCGAGACCGACTCGGCCCCGCGCATGACGTTGATGGCGTTGGTGTAGAACTCGCCGGCGACGCGCGCGGTCTGCTTGTCCTTGCCGTAGGAGAACATCCCGACGCCGGGCACGAGGACGATCGCCGGGTCGGCGCCGCGGATCGCGGGGGAGTCGGGGGTGGCGTTGCGGTCGTAGTAACCCTGGTAGTCCTCGCGG
Organism: Pedococcus sp. P2_E5; assembly: GCF_056403895.1. Classification (NCBI taxonomy): domain Bacteria; kingdom Bacillati; phylum Actinomycetota; class Actinomycetes; order Micrococcales; family Intrasporangiaceae; genus Pedococcus; species Pedococcus sp. P2_E5. The sequence goes on along the minus strand of NZ_JBFUEP010000043.1, from coordinate 31,621 downwards.
TATGCCGTGTGCAGCTCGCCCAGGCGCGCCACGGTCTCCTCGACGGAGGCGTCGGCGGGGAGGTCGACGACCAGCGGCTTGACCTTGGTGCGCAGGAAGTGGTCGGGGCAGGACGTGCCGAGCTCGGCGAGTGGGGCGAGCCGCTCGCTGGCGAGGAACTCCAGCACGACGTCGGAGTCGCCGAAGTGGCCCACCATGGCCCGGTCCTGCGACGCGACGGCGCGCAGGTGCGGGGCGAGGGCTGCGGCCTTGGCGCGGCGCTCGGACTCCGGGAGGGCGGCATACCCGGGCACCTCGGGGCCGAAGGGCCGGGCCTTGCCGTGCTCGTCGAGGTAGGTCTGCGCGGTCTGGATGATCCACAGCGAGTTGGCCTCGGCCTCCTCGCTGGTGTCCCCCCACGCGGTCACGCCGTGGCCACCGAGAATGGTGCCGACGGCCTGGGGGCTGGCCTTCTTGATCGCGGCGATGTCCAGGCCCAGCTGGAAGCCGGGGCGCCGCCAGGGCACCCACACCACCTTGTCGCCGTAGATCTCCTTGGTGAGCTGTTCGCCGTCCTTCGCCGTGGCGATGGCGATCCCGCTGTCGGGGTGCAGGTGGTCCACGTGAGCCGCGTCGACGAGACCGTGCATGGCCGTGTCGATCGACGGGGCCGCACCGCCCTTGCCGTGGAGGCAGTAGTCGAAGGCGGCGACCATCTCGTCCTCGCGGTCGACGCCGGGGTAGACGTCGACGAGGGAGCGCATCCGGTCGAGGCGCAGGACGGCCAACCCGGCCTCTGTCAGGGTGCCGAGGTCACCGCCTGAGCCCTTCACCCAGAGCAGCTCGACCTGCTCGCCGGTCACCGGGTCGGTCTCGGTGCCCTTGGCGGAGGTGTTGCCACCCGCGTAGTTGGTGTTCCTCGGGTCGGCGCCCAGACGGTTGGAGCGGGCGATCAGGTCGGAGACGGCGGGGTTGGTCATCGGGGGTTCTTTCTCGTTCGGTGGTCTGGCGAGTGCGATGGTCTGGCGAGTGCAGTGGTCTGTGGTGGGCTGTGGTGGGCTCGGGAATGAGGTGCTCAGGCGCCCCAGCCGGCCTGGGTGCCGCCGACGCGGTCGGAGGCGATGCGGTCCTGGTAACCGCTGGCGGCGTAGGCCTTCATGGGGTCGGCAGGCAGCCCGCGGCCGGCGCGCCAGTCCGCGAGGTCGGCGCGCACGTCGGTGTAGAAGGCGTCCATGAGGACACCGTTCGCGCCCAGGACGTCGCCGGTGCGCTCGGCCTCGCGCAACGCCTCACGGTCGACGAGCAGTGCCCGGGCCGTCATCTCCTGGACATTGAGGACCGACCGGATCTGGCCGGGGATCTTGTCCTCGACGTTGTGGCACTGGTCGAGCATGAACGCCACCTCGCTGTCCTCGCCGTAGCCGCCGCCACGGATCACCTCGTAGAGGATCCGGAAGAGCTGGAACGGGTCGGCCGCCCCCACGATGAGGTCGTCGTCGGCGTAGAAGCGCGAGTTGAAGTCGAAGGAGCCCAGCCTGCCGAGCCGCAGGAGCTGGGCGACGATGAACTCGATGTTCGTGCCGGGGGCGTGGTGTCCGGTGTCCAGGCACACCGTGGCGCGGTCCCCGAGGGCGAGGCAGTGGACCAGTGAGGTGCCCCAGTCGGGGACGTCGGTGGCGTAGAACGCGGGCTCGAAGAACTTGTACTCCAGGACGAGTCGCTGGTGCTCGCCGAGACGGGCGTAGACCTGCTGGAGGCTGTCTGCCAGGCGGTCCTGGCGGTCGCGCAGGTCGCCCTGACCCGGGTAGTTGGTGCCGTCGGCCAGCCAGATCTTCAGGTCGCGGCTGCCGGTGACTTCCATGATGTCGATGCACTCGAGCTGGTGGGCGATCGCCTTGGCACGGATTCGCTCGTCGACGTGGGTCAGGCTGCCGAACTTGTAGTCGTCGTCCTGGAACGTGTTGGAGTTGATCGTGCCGAGACGCACGCCGAGGTCCTCGGCGAAGCGGCCCAGCTTGTCGTAGTCGTCCACCCGGTCCCACGGGATGTGCAGGGCGACCGAGGGGGCGAGCCCGGTCAGCTGGTGCACCTGCGCGGCGTCCGTGAGCTTCTCCTCGACCGTGCGGGGCGTTCCGGGGGTGGCGAAGACCTTGAACCGGGTTCCCGAGTTGCCGAACGCCCAGGAGGGCAGTTCGATCGCCTGATGGGAGAGCCTGTCCGCGATGTCGGCAAACGTGTTCATGCCTGTCCGTCCGTCCCTTCGATCGTTCGAGTCGAAATGAAGCGTTTCAGTTGAATGGAGTAAACAGCATGGAGGGCGCCTCGTCAACGGGACCGGGAGAGTGATCGGCCGCGCCGGGTCGCCGGCGTGAAATCTTGACATCAAGGCACCCCGGTCGCTGGAAAAGAAGTTCTGTAGAACGGTTGACACGATCGCGGACCTGGTTCTACCTTGTAGCGACATCGAGAAATGAAGCGATTCAAAATCGATGCAGCCATCGCGGATACGCGCCCCAATGCTGTGGAGGTACCCATGAAGATCTACCGCTCGAAGCTGGCGGTCACCGTCGTCACTGCAACTGCCCTCGTCTCGCTCGCGGCGTGCGCGGGTGGGGACACGGGCTCAGGCTCGTCCGACGGCAAGACGACGATCACGCTGCTGACCGACAACGCGGAGACGACGGTCAAGCCCGCCAAGGCGATCGCCGCGGCCTTCGAGAAGGCGAACCCGGACATCACCGTGAAGCTGGAGTCGCGGCCCGGTGGCGCCGACGGCGACAACCTGGTCAAGACCAAGCTGTCGACCGGCGACATGGCAGACGTGTTCTGGTACAACTCCGGGTCGCTCCTGCAGGCGCTGAGCCCGGAGAAGACCCTGGTCGACCTCACCAACGACGCGGCCCTGAAGGACACCGATCCGGCGTTCCTGCCGACGGTGACCCAGAACGGCAAGGTCTACGGCGCCCCCGTGGGCACCGTGATGGGTGGAGGCATCCTCTACAACAAGGAGGTCTACACCAAGCTCGGGCTGCAGGTGCCCAAGACCTGGGCCGAGTTCGAGGCCAACAGCGACAAGATCAAGGCCGCCGGCATCACCGCGGTGATCGGCAGCTTCAAGGACACCTGGACCTCCCAGCTGTTCGTGCTGGGTGACTTCCACAACGTCGCGACGGCCAACCCCACCTTCGCCGCCGACTACACGGCGAACAAGGTCAAGTACGCGACCGACGCCGCAGCAGTGAAGGGCTTCGAGAAGACGGCGGAGGCCAAGGCCAAGGGCTGGCTGAACAAGAGCGCCGGCTCCACGACCTTCGACCAGGGCATGAAGCTCCTGGCCAGTGGCAAGGCCGCCCAGTACCCACTCCTCACCTTCCCGGTCGGCACGCTGTCGAAGGAGGACGCCGCCAAGATCGGCTTCTTCGGGATCCCGGGAGACGACGCGAGCAAGAACGGGGCCACCATCTGGCCCGGTAACGGTCAGTACATCCCCAAGGCCAGCAAGAACATCGAGGCAGCGAAGAAGTTCATCGCCTTCGTGGCCTCGCCCGCCGGCTCTGAGGTCTACTCCTCCGCAGCCCCGCCGACCGGCCCCTACATGGTCATCGGGTCCAAGGTTCCGGCTGACGCGCCTCCGGTCGCCCAGGACCTCCAGGCCTACATCGACGCCAAGGCCACCACCCCTGCGCTGGAGTTCCTGTCGCCGGTGAAGGGCCCGTCGCTCGAGCAGATCACCGTCGCCGTGGCCACCGGACAGACCCCGGCCAAGGACGGTGCCAGCCAGTACGACGCCGATGTGACCAAGCAAGCCAAGCAGCTGGGACTGCCGGGATGGTAACCAACGCCACCCATAGTCAGACCCGGACGACCGGTCCCCGCGGTGACGCGGGGGCCGGCCGGCCCAGCCGGAAGCAGGCCCGCAACAACGGCACCCGCAACCTCCGGGCGCGTACGTACTCCTACTGGTTCTACGCCCCGGCAGGGCTCGTGTACGGCCTGATGTTCATCGTCCCCACGGTGATCGCCTTCTACTACTCGCTGACCCGCTGGACGCTGTTCGAGTCCGAGTTCATCGGCCTCGACAACTTCAGGCAGTTCTTCTCCGAGCAGTCCCTGGTCAGCGGCCTCAAGAACACCCTGATCTACGCCGTCGTCACCAGCGGGCTCAAGGTGGTCCTCGGAATGCTCTTCGCCGTGCTGCTCACCGGACCGATCCGGTCGCGCGGCCTCCTGCGGTCGATCGTCTTCTTCCCTGTCCTGGTCAGCACAGTGGCGGTGGGCATCACGTTCAGCGTGCTGCTGCAGCCGGACCTTGGCGTCGTGGCCACCGTCCTGGCCAAGGTGGGCATCACCTCACCGGACTGGCTCGGCGACCCCACCACCGCCCTGCTCTCGGTGGCGCTCGTGGACGTCTGGAAGGGCGTCGGGCTGGCCACCCTCATCTACATCGCGGGCATCCTGGCGATCCCGAAGGACTACTACGAGGCCGTTGACGTCGACGGCGGCGGTGCCTGGACCAAGTTCAGGAACGTCACCGTCCCGCTCGCGGCCCCGGCCACCTTCACCGTCATCCTGCTCTCCCTGATCGGTGGCCTGCGCTCCTTCGACCTCATCTGGACCATGACCGGTGGCGGCCCGGGGTTCAGCAGTGACGTCATCGCCTCGGTCATCTACAAGCAGTACCAGGCCGGCTTCTTCGGTCTGGCCACCGCGGGCAACGTCGTCCTGTTCATCCTCGTGTCGCTCATCGTGTTCCCGCTGTTCCGGTACTTCAACTCCAAGGAGGTGGAGTCATGAGAGCGGTGCGACGTGCCTCACTGGAGGTGGTTGCGATCCTCGTCGCCTTGGTCGTGTTCGTCGTGCCGTTCGTGTTCATGTTCCTGACGGCGTCCAAGGACGAGTTCGAGTCCGAGGACCTGAACTTCTCACTGCCGACGACGTGGCCGATCGTCGACAACCTCAAGGAGGTCTTCGCGGCCCGGGACGGCCTGCTGCTCACCGCCTTCAAGAACAGCCTGGTCCTCACCGTTGTCTCCGTGGCGATCGTCGTGGTGCTGTGCGCGATGGTGGGATACGTCATCCAGCGCCGGCCGGGACGCGTCGCGAACATCGCGAACATCCTGGTCCTCTCCGGGTTGATCATCCCGCCGGCCGTCGTGCCGACCATCTGGGTGCTGCAGCAGCTGCACCTGTTCAAGACCCTGCCCGGGCTGATCCTCGTCGAGGTGGCCTTCAACATGTCCTTCGCCGTGTTGCTGTTCCGAGCGTTCGTCGCGGCGATCCCGCGCGAGCTCGACGAGGCCGCCATGATCGACGGATGCACGGGGCTGAACCTCTTCTTCCGGGTGATCTTCCCGCTCCTGCGGCCGGTCACGATCACGGTCATCCTGGTGTCGTCCGTCTTCATCTACAGCGACTTCGTCAACCCGCTGTACTTCCTGCCCGGTGACGAGAACGCCACCGTGCAGCTCACCCTCTTCACCTTCCTGAGCCAGTTCAGCACGCAGTACAACCTGCTGTTCATGGACATCGTGCTCGTCACGCTGCCGCCGCTCATCCTGTTCATCTTCTTCAACCGCAAGATCGTCGCCGGCATGACTGCCGGTGCCGTGAAGGGCTGACACCCACGGCGAAACGAGCGACTCGAGCGACTCGGACGGCGCAGGGCCGCCCGGGTCGCGCGATCACTCGCCCCCACTTCGACTCGACCCCCGTATCCGAAAGGCTGACATGACCCACGACTGGTCCGCGGACCTGATCGCCCCCGACGAGGACTACGCCGGAGCCCCGTTGCTGCGCAAGGAGCTTGCGCTCGACCCGGGCCACGGTTCCTTGGTCTCCGCGACGCTCTTCGTCACGGCGCACGGGATCGTCGAACCGACCCTCAACGGGACGCCCGTCTCCGACGAGGTGCTCACCCCGGGATGGACCAGCTACGAGTGGCGCCTGCGCTACCGCAGCTACGACGTCCTGCCGCTTGTCTCGGACACCACCGTGCTGGGGCTCGCGCTCGGCAACGGCTGGTTCCGGGGACGCCTGGGATGGAGTGGGAAGGGCGCCTTCTACGGCTCCGAGCTCGCCGGGCTCGCGGAGCTCCACCTGGAGTTCGAGGATGGCCATCGTCAGGTCGTGGGCACGGACGCCACCTGGCAGTCAGGTCCGTCGGCCACGCTGGCCAACGACCTCTACGACGGCCAGACCATCGACGCCCGCCTGGACTCGTCCGACTGGACCCTCCCGGGGGCCGCGCTCGAGGGTTGGTCCGGGGTGCACGTGGTCGACCACGACGCTGCTCGTCTCGAGCCCTACGTCGGGCCACCCGTCCGTCGCCAGGAGGTCGTGGCACCGGTGAAGGTGTGGACCTCCCCGGCCGGAGCGACGTTGGTCGACTTCGGACAGAACCTCGTGGGCTGGCTTCGCTTCACCGTGCAGGGAGAGGCCGGCAGCGAGATCACGGTCCGCCACGCCGAGGTGCTCGAGCACGACGAGCTCGGCACCCGGCCGCTGCGCAGCGCCGAGGCCACCGACCGCTTCGTCCTCAGTGGGGGAGTGGACACCTTCGAGCCCACCAAGACGTTCCACGGCTTCCGGTATGCCGAGGTGTCGGGCTGGCCGGGCCAGCTCACCACCGACTCGCTCGAGGCTGTGGTCGTGCACTCCGAGCTCAAGGCGACAGGGACGTTCGAGTGCTCGGACGACCTGCTGAACCAGCTGCACCGCAACGTCGTCTGGGGTCTGAAGGGCAACTTCCTGGACGTCCCCACCGACTGCCCCCAGCGCGACGAGCGGCTCGGCTGGACCGGTGACATCGCCGCCTTCGCCCCCACGGCGGCATACCTCTATGACGTCTCCGGCTTCCTCTCGAACTGGCTCGTCGACGTCGACCTGGAGCAGAGCCACGCCGAGGGCATGGTGCCGTTCGTCGTGCCGGACGTGCTCAAGTACATGGAGATCCCGGCGGACTTCCCCGACCCCGACAGCACGGCGATCTGGAGCGACGCGGCGGTCTGGGTGCCGTGGGCCCTGTGGCAGGCGTACGGGGACCGCGAGGCCCTGGCCCGTCAGTACCCCGCCATGACGGCACACACGCGTCGCGTCGAGGGACTTCTGTCGGACACCGACCTGTGGGACAAGGGATTTCAGTTCGGCGACTGGCTGGACCCCCAGGCCCCGCCGGACGCCCCGTTCGAGGCGCGTGCCGACACAGGGGTCGTCGCGACCGCCTGCTACTACCGGACGTTGCGCCAGGTCCAGGCCACGGCGGACATCCTCGGCAAGCCCGACGAGGCGGGCTACTTCGCTGCCCTGGCCGAGCGGGTGCGCAGCGCCTTCCAGAAGCACTACGTCACGGACGGCGGCCGCGTCCTGAGCGACTGCGCCACCGTCTATGCCCTCGCCATCGAGTTCGGCCTGCTCGATGGTGCTGATCGCCAGGGCGCCGGTGACCGACTCGCGGAACTGGTGCGGCAGAACGGTTTCCGCATCTCCACCGGGTTCGCGGGGACGCCGTTCGTGACGGACGCGCTGACCTCCACCGGCCACCTCGACGACGCCTACAACTTGCTGCTGGAGCGGGAGTGCCCGTCCTGGCTGTACTCGGTCACGATGGGTGCCACCACGGTCTGGGAGCGGTGGGACTCCATGCTCCCCGACGGGACGATCAACCCCGGTGAGATGACCAGCTTCAACCACTACGCCCTGGGCGCGGTGGCGGACTGGATGCACCGGACCATCGGCGGGATCGCGGCGCTGAGCCCGGGGTACGACCGGGTCCTGGTCGCGCCGCGCCCGGGCGGCGGACTGACCTGGGCCAAGGCCGCGCTCGAGACCCGGCACGGGACTGTTGCGACAGACTGGTCACTCGACGACGACGGGCTGTCGCTCCGTGTGTCGGTCCCCGAGGGAGTGGAGGCGCAGGTGCAGCTGCCCGACGGGACGCAGCAGACGGTCGGCGGCGGAGAACACGCCTTCTCGAGTGCCGCCGGCCAGGGATGACGGAGGCGCCCGTGAACAGCCAGGCCGTGTTGCCGTACCGGGACGCGGCGCTGACGATCGAGGAACGACTCGAGGACCTTCTCGCCCGCATGACGTTGGGCGAGAAGGTCGGTCAGATGCTGCAGCTTGATGCCCGGGGCGACCTCGAGGACGTGGTCTCGACAAAGCTGACGGGCTCGATCCTGCACGCGTCGCCCGAGCGTCTGCTGCAAGCGATCGAGCTGGCGGCCTCGACCCGGCTCGGCATCCCGCTGCTCACGGCTGACGACTGCATCCACGGCCACTCGTTCTGGCCCGGCGCGACGATCTTTCCCACCCAGCTGGGGATGGCCTGCTCGTGGGATGCCGGGCTCGTGCAGCGGGCGGCGCGGGCGACGGCCGTCGAGGTCGCCGCGACCGGGATCCACTGGACCTTCTCACCGGTTCTCTGCATCACCCGTGACCTGCGGTGGGGACGGGTCAACGAGACGTTCGGTGAGGATCCGGTGCTCATCGGCGAGCTGGGAGCCGCGATGGTGCGCGGCTACCAGGGGACAGGCCTGGACGACCCGACGGCGATCCTCGCCTGTGCCAAGCACTTTGCCGGGTACTCCGAGACACAGGGCGGCCGCGACGCCAGCGAAGCCGACCTCAGCCGGCGCAAGCTGCGTTCGTGGTTCCTGCCACCCTTCGAGCGGGCCGTCCACGAGGGCTGTCGCACCTTCATGCTCGGGTACCAGGCGATGGACGGCGTCCCGATCACCGCGAACCGCTGGCTCCTGGGCGACGTGCTCAAGGGGGAGTGGGGGTTCACCGGAACGCTCGTGACCGACTGGGACAACGTCGGCCGGATGGTCTGGGAGCAGAAGGTCTGCGCGGATGCCACGGAGGCGGCCACGGTCGCGGTGGGTGCCGGCAACGACCTGGTGATGGCGACCCCGGACTTCTTCGACGGCGCCCAGGCAGCGGTCGCGCAGGGGAGTCTGGACGAGCGGCAGATCGGTGACGCCGTTCGGCGCATCCTGCGTCTGAAGTTCGAGCTGGGGCTGTTCGAGGACCCCCGTGCCCCCGATCCGGCCCGTCAGGCCATGGTGATCGGCTGCGCCGAGCACACTGCGCTCAACCTCGAGCTGGCCCGTCGGTCACTGGTGCTGCTGCGCAACGACGGCACCCTCCCGCTCGAGGGCGGGGTCCGCGTCGACGGTGAGGGCCGTGCCACCGCACCGGGACCGCCACGCACCGTTGCTGTCATCGGCCCCAACGCCGACGACCCCCAGGCCATGCTCGGTGACTGGGCCGGCGCCTCCGGTCAGGTGGACTGGATGCCGGACGGGCATCCACGCGAGACGGTGACCACCGTGCTCGACGGGTTCCGCTCGGTCGCCCCCGGCGGCTGGACGGTCACGCACGCCCGCGGCGCCGACATCGAGATGCTCGTGCCGGACCCCGACGGGGCGACCTACCCGGACGGTCAGCCCCGTCCGCCGCTGTTCGCGCCGGCGCCCGTGGATCCCGCACTGATCGACGAGGCGGTCGCCCTCGCCGAGGCAGCCGACTACGTCGTGGCCGTCGTCGGGGACACCGTCGCCCTGACGGGGGAGACCTGCTCGACAGCCACCCTGGAGCTCCAGGGCGGGCAGGTGGCCCTTCTCGAAGCCCTCGTCGCCACCGGGACTCCGGTGATCGTGGTGCTGGTGCACGGCAAGCCCGCGGTGCTGCCGCGGTCCGCCTTGGCCGCGGCCGGGCTCGTCGAGGCGTTCAACCCCGGCATGCAGGGCGGGCGGGCCGTGGCCGAGCTCGTGCTGGGACTCATCGAGCCGTCGGGACGACTCCCACTGTCCGTGCCGCGGCACGTGGGGCAGCAGCCCATCTACTACAACCAGGTGCGGGGTCAGCACGGCACCCGGTATGCCGACCTGACCCAGGACCCGCTCTTCGCCTTCGGGGAGGGGCTGTCCTACAGCTCCGTCGAGTACGCCGACCTCACGATCATCAACGACGTCGTGGCGGCGGACGGGACGGTGCGCGCCGAGGTCACCGTCAGCAACACCGGTGCCCGGCCCGTGCTGGAGACGGTTCAGGCCTACGTGCGAGACGTCGTCACGAGCGTCACCTGGGCGGACAAGGAGCTCAAGGCCTGGCGCCAGGTGCAGCTTGCCGCCGGAGGGTCTGCTCGGGTCGAGCTGGAGATCCCCGCGGCGACGTGCTCACTGGTCGACTCGACCGGTCTGCGGCTGGTCGAGCCGGGACAGTTCGAGCTCCTCGTCGGGCCGAGCTCTCGCCGGGCCGACCTCCTGTGCGCGTCCTTCACGGTGGCCAAGGGCCAGCGAGCCGCCCCTGCGACTCCACGGGACGCGGACTACACCCCGAGGTAGGCCTTGGTGGACCCGCGGACCTGGAGGCGCGGTTCGATCTGACAGTGCCTCGACTCGCTCCGCCCGTCGCGAATTCGCTCCAACAGCAGCTCGGCGGCCTTGCTCCCCATCTCGACACCGAGCTGGTCGACCGTGGTCAGGGAGACCCGTGGGTGGTCGGCCAGGGAGACGTTGTCGTACCCGATGACGGAGACCTCGTCGGCAGACAGCCCCAGGTCGGCCACAGCCCCCAGGATCGTGATCGCGAGCGCATCGTGTCCTGCGAAGATCGCCGTGGGCGGCAGGTCACGCTGGAGCACTGCTCGCGCCGCGGCATACGTGTCCTGGTCGGTGTCCACGTAGACCACGTCCGGTTCGCAGCCGGCCTGCTCCATGCGCGTGCGGTAGACCGCGAGCCTGGCGGCGTGGGGCGCTCCCTCTGTCGGCGGGACGAGAGTGAGGTGGGCGATGCGTCGATGTCCGAGGGTGAGGAGGTGGTCCATGGCCAGGTTGGCCCCGCTGACGTCGTTGCCGGTCACGGAGTCGAAGAGCTGCGAGCGCTCGTGGCGCCCCAGCAGCACGAGGGGCACTGACCTGGAGATGCCCTCCAACCAGGGCACGGTGACCTCCGACGAGATGGCGATGATGCCGTTCACCTGCCGGTCCACCATCCCCTCGAGGACGGCGCTCCCGTCGTCGTGCTTCATTCCCGGTGAGATGAGGAGCTGGTACCCGGATCCTGACAGGGCGTTGGCGGCTCCTTGGGTGATCTGGGTGAAGAACTCGTTGCCCAGGTGTGGGAGCTCGAAGCCGATCGTGAAGCTCGAACCCCGCATCGCACGCGCGGCCACGCTGGGGCGGTAGTCGAGCTGCTGGATGGCGGTCTCGACGCGCTCGCGCATGCCGGGGCTCACGCCGTACGCGTTGCGGATCACCTTGGACACCGCGGCTGGTGAGACACCTGCCGCCTGGGCGACGTCAGAGATGGAGGGGCGCCGTCTGCCGGTGCCCGCCGGTCCGCCCCTCACGCTCATCGTTTCCTCCGGTGGTCGGGCTCGGCACCCTCGCCCCGCGGGGAAACGCTACAACAGGCTGATGCGTGGGTCTGGGGTCTGGGGTCTGGGGTCTCGGGGTCACGGGTCTCAGGGTCTCGGGTCTCAGGTCTCAGGTCTCAGGGTCTCAGAGTCTCAGCTGCGCAGCGTCGCCCATGACCACGACGGGATGCGACTGGGGGGCGAGGTGCAGCAGCAGGTAGCGCACACCTTCAGCGGGGATGGACACGCAACCGTGCGTGGGACCGTCGTGGTCGACGTGCAGCCAGATGCCACCGCCGCGTCCGGCACCCAGAGGTCGTGACTGGTCGAGGGGCGACCTGCCGGGGACGCGGTTGTAGTCGACGGCGATGACGTAGTCGAACGCGTCCGCCGTCGAGTCTCCGAAGCCCGGCTGCTTGGGAGGGGGTTCGAACGCTGTCGACCGGTGGTAGGGCAGGTGGGATCCGGGGTTGGCCTTGCGGCCGCCTGCGTCACTGAGGGCAAAGGTGCCGACCGGTGTCTTGAGGTCCCCCTCGACGTGCTTGGTGGCCCAGCCCCGTTGTCCGACATGCCCCTGCCAGGCGGCCACCCGAACCCAGTCCGCGGCAACGCGTTCGTAGAACTCGACCGTGGCCGCGCTCGACGTCGTGGTCGCCCCACGAACCAACACCACCTGGGTCGTGTGGTCTGCGATGGTGCGACGCGTCCTGGTGCCGAGCGGCAGGGTTGGCGGAACGGCTGCCGAGGTGGAGGCGGAGGTGGAGGGGTCAGGCGCTGAGGGGGTTGTTCCACTCGCCGATGCTCCCTGCGACGGAGTGTCCTCGGGGCCGTTGGCGGATGCCGGTCGCTCGGTCTGGGCTGCCGGCGCCCGGAACGGGCCGATCCCCAGACTGGCGAGAACAGCCAGGCCGATGGCCGTCCCGATCGCCAGCGCGGCCACCCTCGTGGCCAACCGCACGATGCGCGCTGGGCGCCTGCGTGGGGTGCGGTGTGAGCCGGCGGCGCGGGCCCGTCGGCCTGCACTGGAGCGGCTGTCGCCCGACATGCCGCGAGTCTATGGCCGCGTGGTCGTGAACTTCGTCAGCCCGGGAGTGGCTCTGGCATCGCGTCTGCCCGCGGGGAGGTGGCCGCGTTGGCACTGGCCTGGAGGGATCGGACGACAAGGGTTGCCAGTGCGGTCGTGACCGGGACGGCCATGACCAGTCCGATGCCGCCGGCCATCGTGCGCACGATCTCCTCGCTGATGTCCGAGCTGGTCAGGATCCGGGCGACCGGCTGGTCGACCAGGCTGATGAGGAGCAGGACCGGCAGCGCGGCGCCGGCGTAGGCGAACACGACGGTGTACACGGTGGAGGCGATGTGGTCGCGTCCGATGCGCATCGCCTGCCGGTACAGACGAAGTGGAGGCATGTCGGGGGCAGCCTCGTACAGCTCCCAGACCGCAGAGCTCTGCGTGATCGTCACGTCGTTGAGGATGCCCAGGCCGGCGAGGATGATGCCGCAGGTCAGCAGGTTGCGCAGGTCGATCTGCTGGGCCACCTGTTGAAGGGCAGCGTTGTCCTCGCTGCTCACCCCGTTCAGGTGTGCCTGCGCCACGGCCAGGGTGCCGACGGCAGCGGTGATCGCCAGACCGGCGAAGGTGCCCAGGAGTGCGGTCGTCGTGCGAGCGGAGACCCCGTGCGCCAGGTAGAGGACGACGATCATGATGGCGGCGGAGGAGACGAGGCCGACGGCCACGGGGCTGCGCCCATCGAGCAGCGCGGGCATGAGGTACTTGACGACGACCGCGCCGGCGACACCGAGGCCGACCAACGACCGCAGGCCACGCCACCGGGCGACGGCGACGACGGTCAGCGCGAAGGCGACCGCCAGCCACGTCAGGGGAGTGCCGCGCTCGATGTCGTAGAAGGTGTAGGGGGATCCCTCACCTTCGCCGGGGACCTTCAGCACCACCAGGCCGATGCCGGTACCCGCACGTCTGGCATCGGGGGGCAGGTCAACGGTGACCGTGGTTCCCCTCTCCCGGCCGGTGCTGATCTCGACCTTGGCCCGGCCACACTTCGCGGTCGCGGGGTCCTTGGTGGTCGCGTTGTCAGGTGCTCCGAACTGGTCACAGTCCAGGGGCGCGATCGAGGTGACGGTGCCGTGGAGGTACTCGACGCCGGGCACGGCGCTGTCCCGCAAGGCCGGACGGCCCTCGCCAGTGGGACGCAGGACCCACATGCCCCCCGCCGTCACGACGGCGATGACCAGGACGGCGCTGGCCAGGGCGATCCGCATCCAGACCGGGGTCGGCGGGTGAGCGCTCGTGGGGGTATGCCGGTGGGAGCCTGCCATGGGTACCTCTCTCGTGGATCGCACTGCGCACCCTATGCGCTGGGGCAGGCCATCGCCGCTCACCCTCCCCATTGGACGCGGGGGTGGGCCAAGGGGCCGTCAAGATTGCCGACCCGCGCGCTAAGGATGCGTCAAGATCAGGCGCAGCACGGTCGCAGCGGTGTTTCAGTCGGGTCGTGACCGAACTGCTGCGCATGCCCAAGCGCCTCCTGGTGGGCCGACCACTGCTGAGCTCCCAGATGGGGGAGACCCTGCTTCCGAAGAAGCTGGCTCTGCCCGTGTTCTGCAGCGACCCGCTGTCGTCCAACGCCTACGCCACCGAGGAGATTCTCCTGGTGCTGAGCCTGGGTGGGCTGACCCTGCTGCACCTCACCCCGCTAGTGGCCGCGGGGGTCGTGCTGCTGCTCGTCGTGGTCGTGCTGTCCTACCGGCAGACCTGCCATGCCTATCCCGACGGTGGTGGAGCGTATGCCGTCAGCCGGGCCAACCTGGGGCGCGGCGCCGCACTCGTGGCGGCCAGCGCGCTCCTCGTCGACTACGTCCTGACGGTGGCGGTGTCGGTGGCGGCGGGGGTGGCCAACATCGTCTCGGCCGTCCCAGCGCTCGCGCCCCACGCCCTCACGCTCTCGGTGGGGCTGGTGGCCCTGCTCGCGGTGATCAACCTGCGCGGAATCAAGGAGTCCGGCGCCGCGTTCGCCATCCCCACCTACGGGTTCGTCGCGTGCGTCTTCGTCATGCTCGCCCTCGGGATGTACCGGACGGCGACCGGGGCGCCACCGGTCGCCGAGTCCGCACCACTCGGCATACACGCCGAGCACCACGTCTCGGGGTTGCTCGTGCTTGCCCTCGCGCTCCGAGCCTTCGCCTCGGGGTGTACCGCACTGACCGGGGTCGAGGCCGTGAGCAACGGAGTGCCCAACTTCAGACGACCCAAGAGCCGCAACGCCGCCGACACGCTGGCGATCATGGGGGTCCTGACCATCGTCATGTTCGTCGGCCTGACCGCCCTGGCCCTCGTGGCCAAGGTCCACGTCGCGCATGACCCCGCCATGCTCGTCGGTGCCCCCGACGGGTACATCCAGAAGACGGTGATCGCCCAGATCGCTGGTGCCGTCTTCGGTGGGAGCAGCATCGGCTTCTACGCGGTCCAGGCCTTCACGGCAGCCATCCTCGTCCTGGCTGCGAACACCGCGTTCAACGGCTTCCCGATCCTCGCCTCCCTGTTGGGGGAGGACGGCTACCTGCCGCGACAGTTCGCTCGCCGTGGGGACCGGCTCGTGTTCTCCAACGGCATCGTCATCCTGGCGCTGCTGGCGATCGGTCTGCTGTGGGCCTTCGACGCGAACACCACTCGCCTGATCCAGCTGTACATCATCGGGGTCTTCGTCTCGTTCACGCTCAGCCAGGCGGGGATGGTGCGGCACTGGCAGCTGCTGCTGGCCAGGCCAGGAGGGCCTCGGGACCGGGCACGCACCAGGCGCAAGCTGGCGGTCAACGCAGTGGGGGCTGCCGTGACCGGCTTGGTGCTCGTCATCGTCCTGGTCACCAAGTTCACCCACGGTGCCTGGTTGGTCGTGGTGGCCATGCCTCTGCTCATCGCGCTCATGACCCTCATCCGCAAGCACTACCGGACGGTGGCCCGAGCCCTTCGCCCGGCCGTCGGCGGGGTGGTCCTGCCAGCCCGCATCCACACCCTGGTGCTCGTGTCGAGGTTGCACGCACCCACGCTGCGGGCGCTGGCCTTCGCCAGGGCGACCAGGCCCGCCAGCCTCCGGGCCGTCACGGTGCGCACCAGCGCTGCCGACACCGAACGACTGACTGCGCAGTGGATCGAGCGGGACATCCCGGTCGAGCTGACCGTTCTGGACTCGCCGTTCCGCGACATGACCCGCCCGGTGATCGAGCACGTGCGTGCCCTCCTGCGCGACCACCCGCGCGACGTCGTGTCGGTGTTCATCCCCGAGTACGTGGTCGGGCGGTGGTGGGAACAGCTGCTGCACAACCAGAGCGCGCTTCGCCTGAAGGCTCGGCTGCTGTTCGAGCCCGGCGTCATGGTCACGTCCGTGCCCTGGCAGCTCTCCGTGGACAACCCGGACGACAGGATCCTCAGTCGCGACGCCGACGCCGACGGCGACGGCGACGGCGACGGCGACGCTGACGACTCGGACGCTGAAGACGCCGGCGCTGGCACCGGCGCCGATGCCATCGGCGTCGGCATCGGCATCGACGACGACCTCGACTCCGTCCACGACGCTCGGGGCAGGGCACGCGGCCTGGCAGCGCAGGACCCGTCCCTCTCGTCCGACGTCCTCCGTGTGTCACGCTGAGGACATGCAGCGGGCCGCACGGGGCGCAGAGCTCACCGTCCCACTCTTTCCTGCAACCGTGCCGCCCTCGGGGGTCATCGGGCTGTCACGACGGCGGCTGCTCACCGGCCTTGGCCTGTGCCTCGTCGGCCTACCCCTGCTCACGTGGGTCATGGTGCGGCTCCGCGACTCCGCGACTGGTGAGAGCGTGCTGCTCATCTACCTGTTGGCGGTCGTGGTGGTCGCCGTCGTCGGCGGGATGCTGCCGGGTCTGCTCGCCGCCTTCGGCGGGTTCCTCCTGGCGAACTGGTTTCTGACCCCGCCGTTCCACACGTTCAGCGTCGGCGAACCCGCCGCCCTTGCCGACCTCGTCGTGTTCGTCCTCGCGGCCGTGATCGTCAGCGTCACCGTCGAGGTCGGTGCCCGCAACCGTGCCAAGGCGGAGCGAAACCGGCTCCAGACCCACATCGTTGCGAACCTGAGCTCGGCCGAGATGCAGGGCGTCAGCGTGGAGCGGGTGCTCGACCACGTGCGCCAGCTGTACGGCATGAGCACCGTGGCCCTGGCCCCGCACGCCGACCTGCAGCAGCCGGTGGCATCGGTCGGTCCCACACCGCACGGGTCGCCGGTGCTGTCGATCCCCGCGTCGGACACGTTGAGCCTGCTCGGGTACGGCCGCCCCGTGTTCGCCGAGGACCGAGTCCTGCTGCAAGCCCTGGCCGGGACTGCCGGGCGGGCCTGGGAGACCGCGCGCCTGGCCGAGGAGGCCGGTCGAGCCGAACAGCTCGCGCAGACCGACCGGGTCCGGTCCGCCCTGCTGACCGCCGTGGGGCATGACCTTCGCACGCCCCTTGCGGGCATCAAGACCGCTGCGTCCGGGCTGCGGCAGCCCGACGTGGCCTGGGAGGCGGGCGAGCAGGACGAGCTGCTGGCCACCATCGAGGACGGCGCCGACAGGCTCGCCGCCCTCGTGGACAACCTGCTGGCGATGAGCCGCCTCCAGGCAGGCGCGTTGTCCGTGCACGTCCATCCAGTGGATGTCGAGGAGATCGCCTCCCGGGCACTGGTCGGCCACGCCGCCAACAGCGTCGCGCTCGACATTGCCGAGGGTCTGCCACCCGTCATGGCCGATGGCGGCCTGCTCGAGCGCGTCCTGGCGAACCTCGTCGACAACGCCGTCCGGTACACCCCCGAAGGGCGTCCGGTGACCGTCACCGCCATGGCCCAGCCCGTGGCGGAGCCGAAGGCGGTCGAGATCCGGGTGGCCGACCAGGGTCCCGGTGCCGACCCGATGAGCTGGGACGAGATGTTCGTTCCCTTCCAGCGCCTTGGCGACAACACGCCTGGCGGAGTCGGGCTCGGCCTGGCCATTGCCCGAGGCTTCACCGAGGCGATGGGCGGAACCGTCAGGCCATCCGCTACCCCCGGCGGCGGCCTGACCATGACCATCCTGCTGCCGGCGGCCACCCCGTGACCACGGTGCTCATCGTCGAGGACGATCCCCAGCTTCGCCGGGCGTTGGCGATCAACCTGCGCGCCCGCCACTACGACGTGCGCGCTGTCGCCGACGGAACCTCTGCACTGGCGGCGGCAGCGGCCGACGTGCCCGACATCGTCATCCTCGACCTCGGGCTGCCCGACATCGACGGGGTGGACGTGGTCAGCGGCTTGCGTGGCTGGACCGACGTGCCGATCATCGTGCTCTCCGCGCGGGACGCCCAGGGGGACAAGGTCGACGCGCTCGACGCCGGCGCGGACGACTACGTCACCAAGCCGTTCGGCATGGACGAGCTCCTGGCCCGGTTGCGGGCCAGTCTGCGACGAGCGGCTCCGGCGGAGGACGTGCCGACCCTTGAGGCTGGCGCCCTGGTCATCGACCGACGCGCCAAACGGGTGACGCGATCAGGTCAGGACGTGCGCCTCACGCCGACCGAGTGGCACCTGCTCGAAGTCCTGGTACGCGACCCGGGCAAACTCATCCCCGGCCGTCAGCTGCTGCAGGAGGTGTGGGGCCCCTCCTACGGCGACGAGACCAACTACCTGCGCGTCTACATGGCCACGCTGCGGCGCAAGCTCGAGGACAACCCGTCCGCGCCTCGCCACCTGATCACCGAACCCGGGCTGGGCTACCGCTTCGAGCCGTGACCGATCCCCGCGCCACCGAGACGCCTGCGCGGCGAACTGCTCGGGCGATGCGCAACGGCGGCTGATCTGCTTGGCGCAGATCAGCCGCCGTCTGGCGACGTTCAGGACGCGAGTGCAAGCTCCGTCAGATATCGCTGTGTCTTCTGTTCGACACTTGACCTCGCTCGTTCCTCGCGAGGTCAGATATCGCTGTGTCTTCTGTTCGACATTTGACCTCRCTCGTTCCTCGCTCGGCCTAAATGTCGTAGTACATCTCGAACTCGTGCGGGTGCGGGCGGAAGCGGATCGGGTCGACCTCGTTCTTGCGCTTCCACTCGATCCAGGTCTCGATCAGGTCCTTGGTGAAGACGTCGCCCTCGAGCAGGAACTCGTGGTCGGCCTCGAGGGCGCTCAGCACCTCGGGGAGCGAACCGGGCACCTGGGCGATGGCGTCGTGCTCCTCCGGCGGGAGCTCGTAGAGGTCCTTGTCCACCGGCTCCGGGGGCTCGATGCGGTTCTTGATGCCGTCCAGGCCGGCCATCAGCATCGCGGAGAAGGCGAGGTAGGGGTTGGCCGACGGGTCCGGCACGCGGAACTCGACGCGCTTGGCCTTCGGGTTGTCGCCCGTGATCGGGATGCGGATGCACGCCGAGCGGTTGCGGGCCGAGTAGACCAGGTTGACCGGTGCCTCGTAGCCGGGGACCAGGCGGTGGTAGGAGTTCACCGTCGGGTTGGTGAACGCGAGCAGCGCCGGAGCGTGCTTGAGCAGGCCACCGATGTACCAGCGGGCCAGGTCGGACAGGCCGCCGTAGCCGCGCTCGTCGTAGAAGAGGGGCTCGCCGTCCTTCCAGAGGGACTGGTGCGAGTGCATGCCCGAGCCGTTGTCACCGAAGATCGGCTTCGGCATGAAGGTGACCGTCTTGTCGCCCTTCCAGGCGACGTTCTTGACGATGTACTTGAACTTCAGCACGTCGTCGGCGGCCTGCTTCAGCGTGTTGAAGCGGTAGTTGATCTCCTGCTGACCGGCGGTGCCGACCTCGTGGTGGGCGCGCTCGACGGACAGGCCGGCGTCCTCGAGGGCCAGGGTCATCTCGTCGCGCATGTCGGCGAAGTGGTCGACCGGCGGGACGGGGAAGTAGCCACCCTTGTAGCGGGTCTTGTAGCCCTTGTTGCCGCCCTCCTCCTCGCGCCCCGTGTTCCAGGCGGCCTCGACGGAGTCGATGTAGTAGTAGCTGGCGTTCTGGCGGGTCTCGAAGCGCACGTCGTCGAACACGTAGAACTCGGCCTCGGCGCCGAAGTACGCGGTGTCGGCGATCCCCGTCGACTTGAGGTAGGCCTCGGCCTTCGCCGCGATGTTGCGCGGGTCGCGGGAGTACTCCTCGCCGGTGAACGGGTCGACGATGGAGAAGTTGAGGATGAGCGTCTTTTCCTTGCGGAACGGGTCGAGGTAGGCGCTCGTGGGGTCCGGGATCAGCTTCATGTCGGACTCGTGGATGGCCTGGAACCCGCGGATCGAGGATCCGTCGAACATCTGCCCTTCCTTGAAGAACTCCGCGTCGAGGCTCTTGGCGGGCACGTTGAAGTGCTGCATCACGCCGGGCAGGTCGCAGAACCGCACGTCGACGAAATTGACGTCCTCGTCCTTGATGAACTTCAGGACCTCGTCAGCATTGCTGAACAAAGTGCATCCTCCTGTTGGTGGGGCGGTGGCGCGGGGCGTCCACCCATGACTGACATGGTGTCGCCGTCGACCCTAACGGGTGGGGATTTCTCGGCCATGACCCGAATGTTTCACCGGTGTTACGCGGACATAGGCTTTCCGCGTGGTCGACCGCAAGGACATCGGTTCGTGGCTCCAGGGCCCGGGTTCGCGCTCAGGTGCGCCCTCGGCATACCCGGGTGAGCGTCTGGGTATGCCGCGTGAAGGCGCCGGCTCGATGGGCCGGTTCGGGCGCCGCCTGGTGGGCGTCGTCCTCGACTGGACCGCCTGCCAGCTGATCGCGGCGGCGCTGTTCGACGTGCCCCTGCCGTTCAGGGGAGTGGCCTCGGGCACCGACACCCTCATCCTGCTGGCGATCTTCGCCCTGGAGAACCTGCTCCTGCTGAGCACGACCGGGTACACCCTCGGTCACCGCATCGTCGGACTGCGCGTGGTGTCCCTCGACGGGCGCACGCCGCAACCCACCCAGGTGCTGGGGCGCACCCTGCTGCTCTGCCTGTTCCTGCCCGCGATGTTCTGGGACAAGGACGGCCGCGGCCTCCACGACAAGGCGGCCGGCACCCTCCTCGTCCGCACCTGAACCCCACTTCTGGCCACCTGCACCCCGCGCGAGGCCGGTTCCAGCGGCCCGATGAGGCACCAGCGGCCAGAAGTGCGGGGGAGGGGCAGGTCAGCGGCGGGTGATGACGTCGCGGATCCGCCCCGTCGCCTCGGCGAGGATGTCGATGATCTCCCGGCTCTGGTCGCTCGTGAGCCCGTGCCGTTTCCACGCACCCCGGGCCTCGGAGCGAAGCTCGGCAACGGCCTGCTCGAGGTCGCGGATCGCCTTGGGGTCACTGCCCTTCCAGCCCTGCCACGGCTCCGGGCCCCCGACCGGTGTCGCCGTGCGCCGGGCCTCCTGTGCGGCGGCTCTGAGCTCGGCGCGAAGGTCCTTGGTCTCGCCACGCACGCGTGAGCGCACCTGTTCGGCGAGCTCGCGCACCGACAGGTCGAGGTCGGACTCGAGGCTGGACAGGTCGTCCTGACGTGCCCGAACCTCTTCACGACCGGCCTCGGTGATCCGGTAGATCGCCTTGCGACCCTCGTCGGACCGCTCGACCAGCCCCTCCTCCTCGAGCTTGGCCAGCCGCGGGTAGACGGTGCCGGCACTGGGGGAGTAGAGCCCGTTGAAACGGTGTTCGAGGTCCTGGATCACCTCGTAGCCGTGCCGCGGACCCTCGTTCAGCAGGGACAGCAGGTACAGGCGCAGCTGGCCGTGCGCGAAGACGGGGCTCATGCGGACGCCTCGTCCTGGGGTGCGGCCGGGCGCGCCCTGAGGACCACGACGTTGCCGGAGACTGCGTTCGCCTTCAGGCGCAGGCTGCCATCGCCGTCGGTGAGCCGGTTGCCGGGCTGGCGCGAGTGCTTGTCGATGGTGTGGCCGTCGATGACGACCTGGCCCGAGGCGGTGTTGGCCGTGACGTCGTAGCCGCCGTGCGGCGCGCGGACGGTCACGTCCCCGGAGACCGAGTTCGACTTGATCGTGGCGGCTCCGTTGACCAGGTCGAGGGCGACGTCGCCGCTGACCGTGCTGATGCTGACCTCGGGCACATCGCTGTGCTGGGCGGTGACAGCGCCCGACACGGAGTGCACCTTGAGCGGGCCGCGCACGTTGCCGCACTCGACCTCGCCGCTCACGGTGTTGACGTCGACGGGACCGACGATGTCGTCGATGGTGATCGATCCGGAGACGGTGTTGGCCCTCGCCCCGGCCCGCATGCCGGCGAGCAGCCCGCTGGCGCTGACCGTGCTCACGGAGGTCTCGGCATCCTCGGGGATCGAGATGCTGATCGCGACCCGGTTGCGCTCGAGGCCGTCGAACGCCTGGCGCACCTTGTCCAGGATCCGGGTGGAGTCGACGCCGTGGGTGATCTTGAGCTTCGAGCCGTCCCAGCTGACCTTGACCGGCATGCCCTCGACCTTGGCGATCTCGACCCGGGCCGTGGGGGAGTCGACGTGGGTCACGACGTCGACCCGGCCGCCGACGATGGCGACGCTGAGCTTGCGGACCCGCTCGCCGTCGCCGCCGATGTCGAGCACCCTGGCGGTGTCGATCGACCATTCCTCGCTCATGGGATGTCCTCTCGTTGAGACGTGCATCTCGCGCTATATCGCGTTGTCGAGATTCACGTTATATCGCGTATGCCGCGAGGGCAAGTCCCCAGGCGGGGTGACCTTCCAGCCCTGGAACCAGGCCTGAAACAATCGGCGCCGTGACGAGCCACCGCATCGCCCTGTGCACCTGGTCCGACCCGTCCTACGTCGACCCGGAGCCTCCCCAGATCGCCGAAGCACTGCGCGCCCTGGGCCTGGCCGCCGACGTCGTGGTGTGGCACTCGGACGCGGACTGGGCGTCGTTCGACCTCGTGGTCATCCGTTCGACGTGGGACTACTTCGACCGTCTCGACGAGTTCCTCGGGTGGGCCGACCGAGTTGACTCGCTCGCGCGAATAATCAACAGTCCCACCATCATTCGCTGGAACTCACACAAGGGCTACCTCGCAGAGCTGGGCGAGGCCGGCATACCCGTGCTGCCCAGCCTCGCCCTCGCCAAGGGAGCCGCGCACTCGGTCGACCGGATGCTCGCGACAGGCTGGACCGACGTCGTGATCAAGCCCGCCGTCGACGGCGGGGCGCGACAGGCGCTCAAGACGGCCGCCGCCTCACCGGCAGCGGCGGAGCACCTGACGAGGCTGGTCGAGGCCGGCGACACGATCGTCCAGCCGTACGCCCCGAGCGTGGAGCTGGGGGAGACCTCGCTGTTCTACTTCGGCGGCGGCTTCTCCCACGCCGTGCGCAAGGTACCCAAGGCCGGCGACTACCGCGTGCAGGCGCTGCACGGCGGCTCCGAGGAGATGCACGAGCCGACACCGGCGGAGCTGGACGTCGCGGCGCGGGCGATGGCCCTGGCCCCGGACGAGCTCGTCTATGCGCGGGTCGACCTCATCGACGTCGAAGGTCAGCCGACCCTGATGGAGCTCGAGCTGATCGAACCGGACCTGTTCCTGCGGATGGCCCCCGGCTCGGTCGAGCGCTTCGCCGCCGCAGTGGCCGCGCAGCTCGACTGAGAAAATGACTACCGGCCGCGCATTGCCTTGCGGTCGACGCGGGCGCGCATCGGGTCCATGCCTGCGGGGATCGGCGGGCGCAGGCCACCGAGGGACTTGAGGCGCTTGTTGACGGCCGACACCTCCTCCTTGGTGAGGACCGGCTTCATCCGGGTGAGCTTGCCGCTGAGCTTGCGGATCGCCACCTGGTCGGCACCGTCACCCACGACGATCGCGGTCACGGGGACACCGGGCGCGACGCGCTCGACCTTCTTGCGCTCCTGGGTGAGCAGCTTGGTGCGACGGGCCTCGGGGCCTTCGCCGATGAGCACGATGCCGGGCCGGCCCAGTGCCCGGTAGACGAACGCCGCACCCGCGACGTCCTCGGGCCGCGTGCCGCGTGCACCGTCGACGGCGACCGGCTGCTGGTCGAAGAACCAGCCGCGGCGCAGCGAACCCAGGGCCGCACCGGCGGCCCCTGGCTGGCCCTCCAGCGAGCGGTACGCAGCCCGCTCGGCCATCCGGGACAGCACGAGAGTGGCCGCGAGCAGGCCGAGGGGGAAGGACAGCACGAGGGCGTACACCCAGTGGCCGACGAGCACGCCGATGCCCGCACCGACGGCGACCACCGCGATGAAGGCGAGCAGCATCCACCACGGGATCGTGGGGTCGGCCTTGCGCGATGCCGTGAAGACCTGACGGACCTGGGCGAACCGGCCCGGCTTCTTGGGCGTGTCCGACTGCTGCTTTTCCTTGCGGGCCATGAGGGTCAGGATACGGGTGTCAGGCGGGGGCGCCCAACGCGCCCGGCTGCCGTGCGGCGAGCAACGAGGAAGCCTCCTGGCGGGCGGGGTCTCCAGCGGCCTCGGCGAGGTGCTGCAGGTGCTGGGGGATGTCGCGACCCCACTTCGTCATGGCCGTCGCCCAGAGGCGTCCGGCGCGGTAGGAGGAGCGCACCAGCGGCCCGGCCATCACGCCCTTGAAGCCCATCTCCTGGGCGACGTCGCTCCAGTGCACGAACTCCTCGGGCTTGACCCATCGGTCGATCGGGTGGTGGAGCTTGGAGGGGCGCAGGTACTGGGTGATGGTGAGGATGTCGCAGCCGGCGTCGTGCAGGTCTGCGATCGCCTGCTCCACCTCGTGGTCCTCCTCGCCCATGCCCAGGATGAGGTTCGACTTGGTCACGAGCTCGGCGTCGCGGGCCATGGAGAGCACCTTGAGCGACTTCTCGTACGTGAAGGCGGGACGGATCTGCTTGAAGATGCGTGGGACGGTCTCGAGGTTGTGGGCGAACACCTCGGGGCGCGCGTCGAAGACCTGGCCCACGAGCTCGGGCTTGGCGCCGAAGTCGGGCGGCAGGATCTCGACCCCGGTGTTGGGGTTCTTGGCGTGGATCTGGCGGATCGTCTCGGCATAGAGCCAGGCGGCGCCGTCGGGCTGGTCGTCGCGCGCGACCCCGGTGACGGTCGAGTAGCGCAGCTCCATCTGGGCGACCGACTCGGCGACCCGGCGCGGCTCGTCGCGGTCGAGCGCCTCGGGGCGGCCGGTGGCGATGTCGCAGAAGTCGCAGCGGCGCGTGCAGACGTCACCGCCGATGAGGAAGGTCGCCTCGCGGTCCTCCCAGCACTCGAAGATGTTGGGGCAGGCGGCCTCCTGGCAGACCGTGTGCAGTCCCTCGGTCTTCACCATCGAGTGCAGCTTGGTGTACTCCGGGCCCATCCTGGCGGTGGTGCGGATCCACTCGGGCTTGCGCTCGATCGGCGTCTCGGCGTTGCGCGCCTCGACGCGCAGCAGGCGGCGGCCCTCGGGTGCGATGGTCACGAAGACTCCCTTGCCCTCTCGGTGGTGCGCGTGCCCGGTGCAGCGACCCGGTCGGGTCGTCCGGTATGCCGTGGGGCACGGGTGCGCCCGGAGGTCACCGGGCGTCCTCCAAGGGTACGCCTGCCCCCGGAGGACTGTTCCCACCCCTCACCCCTCACCGTTACCCCTCACCCCTCCCGCCCTGTTGGAAGCGAAACTTCCGGATATCCGGAAGTTTCGCTTCCAACAGGGCGGGCGCAGTGGGTCAGGCCGAGACCTTGCGACTGTGGAACAGAGCCCTGGTGAGCAGGTCCACGGTCGGCCCCACGAAGATCGAGACCAGCAGGGTGCCCGGCCCGACGGCCGCCCCGAGGGCCCAGCCGCCCACCGCACTGGCCGCCTGCAGCACGGTGTAGCTCCACTTGAAGGGCAGTGGCGGGTCGAACGAGATCGCGGCCGCCTCCGCAGGGCCGGCACCCGTGTGCGACGCGAGGTAGCCGGCCACGCCCAGCGACAGCAGGACGAACGCGACCCCGAGCTCGACGAACCGCGGGCCCAGCGCAGTCGGCGTGGGCAGGAGCGGCAGCAGCTCGTTGACGGTGGCCCCGACGACGACCATCTGCACGACCGTGCCGATCCCCGGACGAGTCCCACGGCTCCAGGCCACGGCGATGAGCAGGACCCCCACACCGACGTTGACGACGACGAACGGCAGCCCAGACGTCGTGCTCAGCCCCGAGATCAGGGTCGAATAGCCGTCCGAGCCGAGGGCCGCGTCGAGGAGGCAGGCCACCCCGGCACCCAGGACCACGCACGAGAGCACCAGCTGCACCAGGCGTCGGGACAGGGATGCGCGCGCGGGGTTCTCCGTGGCCACCGACGGGTCCGCCGTGGTCGGGCGCGGGTCGGCGCCCGTCACGCGCCCGAGGCGAGGATGTCGAAGAGGTGCTTCTCGGCATACGGGAGGACGTCCTGGACGGTGACCACGCGCCCGGCCTCGCGGCTGATCGAGCTCACCCCGGCGTCGGCGATGCCGCAGGCGACGATGTTGTCCGCCCACGAGAGGTCCGCGTCGCAGTTGAGGGCGAAGCCGTGCATGGTGACCTGTCGGCTCACCCGCACGCCGATCGCGCCGAGCTTGCGGTCCGGACGACCACCCGGCTGGGCGTCCGCCAGCGCCCAGACTCCACTGCGACCGTCCACCCGCGTCACGTCCACGCCGAAGTCGCGGCAGGTGCGGATCATGACCTCTTCGAGGCGGCGCACGTGGGCCACGACGTCGATCGGGACGCCGCGCAACCGGACGATCGGATAGCCCACGAGCTGTCCCGGCCCGTGCCAGGTGATGAGCCCACCGCGGTCGACGTCGATGACCGGGGTGCCGTCGAACGGCCTTTGGTGTGCCTCGGTGCGCTTGCCGGCGGTGTAGACGGCGGCGTGCTCGAGCAGGAGCACAGTGTCCTCCGCACCGTCGACGACGGCGGCATGGACCTCGCGCTGGTGGGCCCAGGCAGCCTCGTACTCGACGACGTCGGGGGCGAAGCCCACGTGCTCGAACCGCATGCGGGTCAGCCTACGCCCGGGTGAGTCGGCGGGTTTCGAGACGCTCCTCGACGGCCGCGTCGGCCTCGCGGGTCACGATGAACGCAGCCTTGCCGTCGAGCTCGGTGACCGCCTCGACGAGCTCGGTGCCGTGGTAGACGAGCCCGACCCCGTCGTCCGTGCAGTGCGTCGTCGGGAGCGTGCCGTCAGCCACGAGGCGGTGGACCAGCGGGCGCCGGCGTTCCTCGGAGTCGTAGTGGACGCCGTTGGCGTACGGCAGGAAGCCCAGGCCGTTGGTCACCGCGCGGAGCTCGGGGCCGAACGAGTCTGTCGTGCCCCCGGCATACCAGCAGATGGAGCCGGCGGAGACGCCCGCCAGGACCACTCCTGCCTCCCACACCCGGCGGAGGACGGCGTCCAGCTCGTGCACCCGCCACACCGCGAGCAGGTTGGCGACCGAGCCACCGTTGACCCACACCACGTCCTGGGCCAGGAGGTGGCCCTCCACGTCGGCGAGGTTGGGCATGGGGAACAGGTGCAGGTTGGTGACGGCGAAGCCCGCCGCGCGCCCTGCCTCGTCGACGTCGGCGGCAAAGCCCCTCTGGTCGCCGCTCGCGGTGCCGAGGACGGTGACCCTGGGCGTTCCGTCGGCACCGGACAGCTCGACCGCGTGGTGCACGAGGGCGTCGAACTCGAAACGGGTGCGCTGGGCCATGCGGTAGCCACCCGAGGTGGCGAGGATGGTCGGCTGGTCTGCGGGCATGCCCCGACTCTAGGAGGGGACCTGTGGACAACCAGCAGGGTGGTGTCGCGGGACTGGGCATAGTGACGCGATGAGCACCGAGAACCCGGCGACCCGGCCAGAGGTGCCCGGCTACGTGCTGGGTGAGGTGCTGGGGCGTGGTGGGTCCGGCACCGTGTGGGCGGCGACTCGGGAGAGTGACGGCGTGGCGGTGGCCGTCAAGGTGGTGCCGGTCGGGAGCGCCGACCAGGCCGACTCACTGGCGCGCGAGTTCGCGGTGCTGGCCCGGGTCGACGTCGAGGGGCTGGTCGGCTTCCACGAGGCGGTGGGGTTGCCGGGCGAGCCTGCCGCGGTCGCGTTGGTGCTGGACCACGTGCGCGGAGGCTCCCTGGAGGGCGTCGTGCAGGCGCGCGGTCACCTGAGCGTGGGGGAGTCGGTGACGATGCTGGCTCCGGTCGCGCGAGCCCTCGCGGGGCTGCACGGGCTGGGCGTCGTGCACGGCGACGTCACCCCGGGCAACGTCCTCGTCGAGCGCACCGGGCGACCCCTGCTCGCTGACCTCGGGGTCGCCTCGTTGGTGGGCGAGGTGCCCGGGCAGCTCTGGGGCACGGAGGGTTTCGTCGCGCCCGAGGTCCTCGATCGCGGCGTGGTCAGCAGGGCTTCCGACGTGTATGCCGTGGGTGCGCTCGCGTGGTGGTGCGTCACCGGCTCGCCGCCGGCCCCGGTGGCGCTGCGCCGCCCGCTCGAGGAGCTGGCGCCCGGGCTGCCCTCCGCGTGGTCCGAGATCACCCTGCGGGCACTGCAGGGCGACCCCGACGCCCGCCCGACCGCCGCAGAGCTCGCGCTGGCCTACTACGACTCGGCCCCGTGCGAGCCACTGCGACTGGTGGTCGGGGGCGACGAGACATCGCTGCTGACCCAGCGACTGCGGCAGTCCGGAGCGTCGACTCCGGCGGCAGATGGCCCAGGGCCTCGGAGCCGTGAACCGCGGCGGATCCTGGCGCTCTGCACCCTGCTCGTGCTGGCGGTCGGACTCGGGTGCGGCGGACTCATGGCCAGCGGCCGGCTGGCCACGCCCGAGTGGGTCCACCGGCCGAGGGAGGTTGTCGACCGACCGAGCCCTGCACGCGAAGGGCTGGTGCCGGTGTCCGCCCCCAGCCCGACGGGTGCGCCGACGCAGGCGCCAGGGCGTCCCTCCCGTGCACAGCAGGACCTCGCGACGGACCAGAGCGCCCCGCAGACGGATCCCCGCGGTCTGATGGCTGCCCTGGCGGCGTTGCGGGCCGAGGCGATGATGTCGAGGTCGGCAGGCGCGCTGGCCCGTCTGGATGTCCCCGGATCCGCCGCACTTGCCCAGGACACCGCGCTGCTGCGGGACCTCGACGCCTCGGGTCAGTCCTGGGAGGGCGTGGCGCTGACAGTGACGTCGGCCCGCACGCTGAGGCACACCGCGACGACGGCAGCGGTCGACGCGGTGGTGGGGACGGCGGCATACCGGGTCGTCGACCCATCGGGTCGAGCGCAGGCGCGGCCGGCGGTGCCGGGGGAGGAGCTGCGCTACGAGCTGAGGTGGACGTCCGGGCGGTGGCGGGTGGACAGCATCACGGACGTCACCCTCTAGGGCTGCTGGGACAACACCCAGCGAAGCGCGGACTCGACGCTCTGGTCCTGGTGGACGAAGCCCGACTCGGTCAGCCTCGTGGGCACGGCGCGCTTGCTGGTGAGCACCTCGTCGGAGAAGCCGCCGAGGACCAGCCTGATCCCGAAGGCCGGGGCCGGCAGCAGGGCGGGTCGGTGGATCTGGCGGCCGAGCTCACGCGCGATGTCGAGCTGGTGGTCGGGGTGCGGTCCGACGAGGTTGACCGGACCCTCGATCTCGGGGTGGTCCACCAGGTGGGCCAGTGCGCCGACCGTGTCGCGCAGCGAGATCCAGGGCCACCACTGGCGCCCGTTGCCGAGGGGGCCGTTGATGCCGAGCCGCGCGAGCGGGAGCATGCGCGACAACGCTCCACCGTCGGGCGCGAACACCAGGCCGGTGCGCGTCGTGGCCACCGCCAGGCCGGCCTCGCGCGCAGGGTCGGCTGCGGCCTCCCACGCCCGGACCACCTCGCTGAGAAAGCCTGAGCCGGGGGCGGACTCCTCCGTGAGGACCTCGTCGCCGCGGTCGCCGTAGAAGCCCACGGCCGCGCCGCTGACCAGCCGGACCCGCTGGCCCTGCGCGGCCAGGGCCGCGAGGGTGGTGGCGATCGTGGTCGTGCCGTCCACGCGGGAGGCCAGGATCTCCCGCTGGTAGGCGGGGGTCCACCGCTTGTCCCCGACGCCCGCGCCGGCGAGGTGGACCACGGCAGTCACACCGGAGAGCGCCGACGGGTCCAGACGTCGCTGTCGCGGGTCCCATTGGACCTCGTGGGGTGCCGAGGGGGCCCTGCGAACCAGGTGGACGACCTCGTCGCCGCGCTCGCGCAGGAACGCCGACAGCGCGCCGCCGATCAGTCCGGAGGCACCGGTGATGGCAACGCGCTGCGGCATGTGCTGAACCTGCTCGACCGACTCCGCTACAGGCCGAGGTCCGACTCGAAGTTGCCCTCCTCGAGACGCGTCTTCATCGTCGTGAGGAAGCGGGCGGCGTCCGCCCCGTCGACGACGCGGTGGTCGTACGACAGCGCGAGGTAGACCATGGAGCGGATCGAGATCGTCTCGCCGCCATCGCCGTCGGACACCACGACCGGGCGCTTGACGACCGCGCCGGTGCCGAGGATGGCGACGTTGGGCTGGTTGATGATCGGGGTGTCGAACAGTGCTCCGCGACTGCCGGTGTTCGTCAGCGTGAAGGTGCCGCCGCCGAGCTCGTCCGGCCCGATCTTGTTGGTGCGCGTGCGCTCGGCGAGGTCGGCGATCTTGCGGGCGAGCCCGGCGATGTTGAGGTCACCGGCGTCCTTGATGACCGGCACGAGCAGGCCGCGCTCGGTGTCGACCGCGACACCCAGGTTCTCGGTGCCGTGGTAGGTGACCTCCGTGCCCTCGACGCTGGAGTTGACCGACGGGTGGGCCTTGAGGGCCTCGACGGCGGCGAGCGCGAAGAACGGCAGGAAGCTGAGCTTGGTGCCCTCGCGCTGCTCGAACTCGGTCTTGGCCTTGGTCCGGAGCCGGGCGATCTTGGTGACGTCGACCTCGACCACCGTGGTCAGCTGGGCCGACACCTGCAAGGACTCGACCATGCGCTTGGCGATGGTCTGCCGCAGCCGCGACATCTTCTCCGTGGTGCCGCGCTTGGGCGAGACCGACGGCGCCGAGCTGGATGCCGCCGGCGCGGAGGGCGCCGAGGCTGCCGGTGCCGCAGCGGGGGCTGCAGCAGGGGCGGGCGCGGCAGCGGCCTCTTCGGCGGCTTTGGCCGCGTCGAGGACGTCCTGCTTGCGGATCCGTCCGCCGACGCCGGTGCCCTTGAGCGAGCCGAGGTCGACGTTGTTCTCCGCTGCGAGCTTGCGCACCAGGGGCGTGACGTACGCCGAGGCGTCGGTGTCATCGGGGGCCGACGCGGCTGGTGCGGGCGCAGGGGCCGGTGCGGCGGCGGGAGCTGCGGCCGGGGCCGGGGCGGGAGCCGGTGCTTCCTGGGCGGCGGGCGCTTCCTGGGCGGGTGCCTGCTGCGCGGGCGCTTCCTGGGCAGGGGCCTCCTGCGCGGGAGCCTCCTGGGCCGGGGCCGGGCTGCCACCGGAGCCGCCGATGATGGCCAGGTCGCCACCCACGGGGACGGTGTCGTCCTCCTGGACGAGGATCTTGGTCAGAGTGCCTGCGACCGGCGAGGGGATCTCGGTGTCGACCTTGTCGGTCGAGACCTCCAGCAGCGGCTCATCCACCTCGACACTGTCGCCCTCGGCCTTGAGCCACCGGGTGACGGTGCCCTCGGTGACGGACTCACCGAGCGCCGGCATCTTCACGGTCTCGCCGCCGGACGAGCCGGAGTCCGATCCCGAACCGGAGTCGGTGGTTGCTGCGGCCGGGGCCGCCCCAGACTGGTCGTCCTGGCCGGACGCCTGGTCCTGCTCCGGCTCGGAGGTCGCGGCCTGCGGCTCCTGCTCGGTGGAGGGAGCCTCCGCCGGCGGTGCCTGCTGGTCGGTCTGCTCCTGCTCGCCCTGGGACTGCTCGCCCTGGGACTGCTCGCCCTGGGACTCATCCCCCTGGGCCTGCTCGCCCTGGCCAGCGTCCTGCTGGGCGGGCTGTTCGCCGCCGCCGGACCCCTCGGAGCCGTCGCCGATGACGGCGAGGTCGGCACCCACGGGGACGGTGTCGTCCTCCTGGGCGAGGATCTCCTGCAGGACGCCAGCGACGGGCGACGGGATCTCGGTGTCGACCTTGTCCGTCGACACCTCGAGCAGTGGCTCGTCAACCGCCACCGTGTCGCCGACGTTCTTCAGCCAGCGCGTCACGGTGCCTTCGGTGACGGACTCACCCAGGGCTGGCATGGTCACGCGTTCAGACATGTGCCTGTCTCTCCTTGTGCTCGATTCGCTGGCGGTGCTGCGGCGTTGCTGGTGTTGCGGCGTTCGTGTTGCGGCGTTCGGTGGTTCGTCGGTGATGCGCGTTCGGTCGAACCGGCCGTCCGCCCCGACGGCAAGGACGAGCTCGACG
>NZ_JBFUEP010000042.1:0-42186 GCF_056403895.1 Pedococcus sp. P2_E5 | reverse complement strand
GTGTGGCCCGGCCCCGCGGCATACCCCGCCTCAGCGCAGCCGGGCAGCGATGAGGTCCACGATGGGGAGGTCTGCGGGCAGCCACGGGACGGCGTAGAGGTCGTCCCGACGCAGCCAGCGCAGCTGGTCATGGTCCTCGATCGGGGCCGGTTCGCCTTCCGTCACGCGAGCCAGCCACACGGTCATGGCGAAGGCCTCACCGAGGGGCCACCGGCCGTCCGGCAGCGGCCCGGGCACCTGGTCGCCGAGCTCCACCTCGACACCGAGCTCCTCGCGCACCTCGCGGTGCAGCGCTTCCTCCTGGGTCTCCCCCGGGTCGACCTTGCCACCGGGGAACTCCCAGCCGCCGGCGAGCGCCGGCGGCTCCGTTCGCCGGGCAGCCAGCAGCAGCGTGGGGTGGTGGAGGTCGTCGACGATGGCCGCGCCGACCACTGCCGCCACGCGGGCCCCCTCCGGCTGGGTCGTCATGGGCCCACTGTGCCAGTTTGTCCGTGCTCTCCGGCCTGACGGCCTTTGTGGACCGCTGGTCACGGGCCTGAAGGATCTCCGTCGCCGCGTCACGATTCGGCATCAGGTTGTTGTGAGGGATGCATGCGAGCCGGATGATGGGCGCCGAAGGGCTCAGCGCGTTCCGTCCCACAGTCGGCTCGTCCGACGCTACGCTGCCCGACGAACAGGCAGGGACACGGTCGTCAACAATGGAGGTGTGCGCCACCCATGAGTGCTCCCCTAGAGCTCGAGCCGGGTGCCACCACTGCGACGCCCGAGGCCGTGCTGGAGGGTGCCGGGAAGATCGAGGGGCGCTCGCTGGGCCAGATCGCCTGGGCCCGCCTCAAGCGCGACAAGCTCGCCCTGGCCGGTGGGTTCGTGGTGCTGGCCCTCATCGTGATGTCGGTGTGCGCTCCCCTCATCGTCGGCCTCCTGGGCCACCCGCCGAACGAGTTCCACCAGAAGCTCATCAACCCCGACACGCAGGTGCCGATCGGCAAGTACGGCGGCGCCTCCGCGGACTTCCCCTTCGGCCTGGAGCCCGTCAACGGCCGTGACCTGTTCAGCCGTGTCATGTACGGCTCCCAGATCTCGCTGCTGATCGCCTTCCTCGCCACCTTGGTCTCGGTCGTCATCGGCACCGCCCTCGGTGCCATCGCGGGGTTTGCCGGCGGGATCGTCGACACGATCATCAGCCGGCTCATGGACATCTTCCTCGCGTTCCCCATCCTGTTGTTCGCACTGGCCCTGGCCGGTGTGATCCCGGACCACGCGTTCGGGCTCAGGGGCGACGCCCTGCGGATCTCCGTGATCGTGTTCATCATCGGCTTCTTCAACTGGCCCTACGTCGGCCGCATCATCCGCGGACAGACCCTCTCGCTGCGCGAGCGCGAGTTCGTCGATGCGGCGCGCAGCCTCGGCGCGCGGTCGCCGCGCGTTCTCGTCAAGGAGCTGCTCCCCAACCTCGTCGCGCCGATCCTCGTCTACTCGACGCTGCTGATCCCGACGAACATCCTCTTCGAGGCAGCGCTGTCCTACCTGGGGGTCGGCGTCCAACCGCCGCGCGCCACCTGGGGCGGCATGCTCTCCGACGCCGCTCAGTGGTACCAGGTCGACGCCTGGTTCATGCTGCCTCCTGGTCTGGCCATCTTCGTGACGGTGCTGGCCTTCAATCTGTTCGGGGACGGCCTTCGTGACGCCCTCGACCCAAGGGCGCGGTAGAACCCACCGCACCCACGCAGTTCCCTCCTACACCGAACAAGGAGCGCAACCACACATGAAGAACAAACGCATACTGGCGATCGCCTCGGCATCTGCCCTTGCCCTGGGGTTGTCCGCGTGTGCCGACAACTCGGGCGGCTCGGGCAGCTCCAGCAGCTCGAGCAGCGGAGCCGACGCCAAGCCGGCTGCCAATGCCGCAGTTGGCAAGGTCTTCCGGCCCTCCGACACCAAGGGCGGCACGCTCCGTTTCGGTATGGCGGGTGACTGGGACTCGGTCGACCCCGGAGACACGTACTACGGACTGTCCTGGAACTTCCTGCGCAACTACGCGCGCACCCTCGTCGTCTTCAAGTCGGCACCCGGCTCGGGTGGCACCGAGCTCGTTCCCGACCTGGCGACGTCACTGGGCAAGGCCAGCGACGGCAACAAGACCTGGACCTACACGCTGCGTGACGGGCTGAAGTACGAGGACGGATCCGCGATCACGTCCAAGGACGTCAAGTACGCCGTGGCGCGCCAGCTCGACAAGGACACGTTCCCGAACGGGCCGACGTACTTCAACGACTTCCTCGCGGACGTCCCGGACGGGTACTCGGTCTACAAGGACAAGAACCTCGACAACCTCAAGGCCATCGACACCCCGGACGACAAGACCATCGTCTTCCACCTGAAGACGGCCTTCTCCGGGTTCGACTACTTCGCCCAGCTCCCGGCGACCTCGCCGGTCCCCGTGGCGAAGGACACCGGTACGAAGTACCGCGAGCACGTGATCTCGACCGGTCCGTACAAGTTCACGACCTACCAGTTCGGCAAGCGGTACGAGCTCGACCGCAACCCGAACTACGACCCGAAGACCGACCCGGAGTCCGGCCGCAAGGCCCTCCCGGACAAGCTCACGGTCGAGCTCGGTCTCAACGCGCCCGACATCGACAACCGCCTCGAGGCGGGTGACCTCGACGTCGACATCGCCGGCACCGGAGTCCAGGCCGCGTCGCAGGGCAAGATCCTCGCGAACGCCGACCTCAAGGCGAAGACCGACAACGCCGCGGCGGCCCGCACCTGGTTCACCGTGCTCAACAGTGCCGTCGCCCCGCTCGACAACGTGGACTGCCGCAAGGCGATCGAGCTGGCCTACGACAAGACGGGCTACCAGCGCGCCTACGGTGGCGCCACCGGTGGCGACATCGCGACCAGCCTGATGCCGCCGGTCGTCCCGGGTCACGTCGACTTCGACCTCTACAACTTCAAGTCGAAGCCTGAGGGTGACGTCGAAGGCGCCAAGGCCGCGCTCGCCAAGTGCGGCCAGCCGAACGGCTTCGAGACCACCGTCTCGTACCGTGCCGAGCGCCCGAAGGAGAAGGCAACGGCCGAGTCGCTCCAGCAGTCGCTGGCCAAGGTCGGCATCAAGCTGAACATCAAGCCGTTCCCGACCTCGGACTACACCAAGCTCTACGCCGGCAAGCCCGACTACGCCAAGGCGAACAAGCTCGGCGTGATCATCTACGGCTGGGGCGCTGACTGGCCGGACGGCTTCGGCTTCCTGAGCCAGATCGTCGACAGCCGGGTCATCCGCCCGTCTGGTAACACCAACCTCGGCATCAAGATCCCCGCCGTCGACGCACTGGTCGACAAGGCTCTCGCCGAGAACGACAAGACCGCGCGCGAGAAGATCTGGGGCGACGCCGACAAGCTCGTCATGGAGAACGCCGCTGTCATCCCCGGCGTCTGGTCGAAGGGGCTGCTGTTCCGGCCCGACAACCTGACGAACGTCTTCGTCAACGACGGGTTCAACCAGTACGACTACACGGCGATGGGTACGTCCAAGAAGTAGTAGCTCCACTCCCACCCACAACGCCACCCAAGAAAGTAGGTGGGGCGTCGACGCGGTGGCGGTCAGCCGGCCAGCTGGCCGACCGCCACCGCGTCTAGCCACTCACAGTGCTGACCTACATCATCCGGCGAGTCTTCGGCGCGGCGATCCTGCTCTTCATCGTGAGCGCGGTCGTGTTCTGCATCTTCTTCCTCGTCCCCCGCATCGGCGGCGCCACCGCCGATGACCTTGCGTCCCGCTACGTCGGCAAGAGCGCCGGCCAGGAACAGATCCACGCCGCAGCCGTGCGCCTCGGCTTCACCGACCCCCTCTGGGAGCAGTACGGACGGTTCGCCAAGGGCATCGTCGCCGGGGCCGACTACAGCACCGGCGCGGGTGTGGACCACTGCCCCGCACCGTGCCTCGGGTACTCCTTCGTCAGCCAGAACCCCGTGCTGCCAGATCTCCTCGACCGACTACCGGTCACCCTCTCCCTTGCCTCCGGCGCAGCCGTCCTGTGGCTCCTCGGAGGCGTGGCGACGGGTGTCGTCTCCGCGCTGCGCCGCGGCACCGCGCTGGACCGGTCGATGATGGGCATCGCCCTCGCCGGAGTCTCCCTCCCCATCTTCTTCACCGGCCTGCTCAGCCTCAGTGTCTTCAGCTACGCGCTCGGCATCACCGCCCCCGGCGGCTCGAACCCGATGGACGCGAGCAACCCCCTCGACTGGGCCTACCGCCTGATCCTCCCGTGGATCACGCTGGCCTTCCTCTATGCCGCCGCGTACGCGCGGCTCACCAGGGCGGGCATGCTCGAGACGATGAACGAGGACTACATCCGCACCGCGCGGGCCAAGGGGCTCGGCGAGCGTGACGTGGTCATCAAGCACGGCCTGCGAGCGGCCCTCACCCCGATCCTGACCATCTTCGGCCTCGACCTCGGTCTGCTGCTCGGCGGCGCCATCCTCACCGAGACGACCTTCTCCCTGCCGGGCATCGGGCAGTACGCAGTGCAGGCCGTGACCAACAACGACCTGCCCAAGGTGCTGGGGGTGACCCTGATCGGCGCCTTCTTCATCATCCTGGCGAACCTGGTCGTGGACCTCCTGTATGCCGTCATCGACCCGAGAGTGCGAGCCTCATGACCCAGACCACCGACCGCACGGCAAGCCGCCCGGACACGGTGGGCATCGGCGGCATGGGCGCGGCGGCCAAGGACGCGTTCCTGTCCGTGCGCGACCTGCGCGTCCACTTCCCCACGGACGACGGTGTCGTCAAGTCCGTCGACGGGCTGTCGTTCGACCTGGCCCGCGGGAAGACGCTCGGCATCGTGGGCGAGTCGGGCTCCGGCAAGAGCGTGACGAGCATGTCGATCATGGGCCTGCACAAGCCGGGGACCGTCACCATGTCCGGCTCCATCCTGCTCGACGGCGAGGAGCTCGTCGGCGCCACGCCCGGCCAGATCCGGGCGCTGCGGGGCAAGAAGATGGCGATGATCTTCCAGGACCCGCTGTCGGCGATGCACCCGTTCTACACGGTGGGCCACCAGATCATCGAGGCCTACCGGGTCCACAACGACGTCCCGAAGGCGACGGCCCGCAAGCACGCCATCGACCTGCTCAAGCGCGTCGGCATCCCCCAGCCCACCTCCCGCGTGGACGACTACCCCCACCAGTTCTCCGGTGGGATGCGRCAGCGCGCCATGATCGCCATGGCCCTCTCGTGCGACCCCGACCTGCTCATCGCCGACGAGCCCACGACCGCACTCGATGTCACGGTCCAGGCGCAGATCCTCGACCTCGTCCGCGACCTGCAGAGTGAGTTCAACTCGGCCGTCATCATCATCACCCACGACCTGGGGGTCGTGGCCGAGCTGGCCGACGACATCATGGTGATGTATGCCGGCCGGTCCGTGGAGTACGCCTCGTCAGAGGAGATCTTCGAGCGGCCACAACACCCCTACACCTGGGGCCTCCTCGGGTCGATGCCACGCCTGGACCGCGAACGCACCGAGCGGCTGCTCCCGATCAAGGGCACTCCGCCGAGCCTGATCAACGTTCCCTCGGGCTGCCCCTTCCACCCCCGGTGCGCCTTCGGGGACCGCACCAACGGCCTGGCCACCACCGAGCGCCCAGCCTTCCGCGAGAGCCTGCCCGGCCACTACGTCGCGTGCCACCTCGACGACGGGGAGCGTGGCCGGATCTGGGAGACGGAGATCCTCCCGAAGCTGTGACCCCGTCACCGCTGCCCGCCGAACCCATCGCTGACCCCGCCCACCTGGGAGCCACATCGTGAACACAACGTCCGACGCCACCGAGACCACGCCGTCGCGCCCCGCGACAAGCGGCGAGGCGCTGCTGTCGGTCACCAACCTGACCAAGCACTTCCCCATCAGGCGCGGGCTCCTGCAGCGTCAGGTCGGAGCCGTGCAGGCAGTCGACGGTCTCACCTTCGACGTCGCCAAGGGCGAGACCCTCTCCCTGGTCGGCGAGTCGGGATGCGGCAAGACGACGACGGGCCGGATGCTCACCCGGTTGATCGAGCCGACCGACGGCAAGATCGTGTTCGACGGCCGCGACATCACGCACCTGTCGACAGGGAAGATGCGGCCGCTGCGGCGTGACGTCCAGATCATCTTCCAGGACCCCTACGGCTCGCTGAACCCGCGTCACACCGTGGGCACCATCGTGGGCGCCCCCTTCCAGCTCCAGAGGGTCAAGCCCAAGCAGGGCACCAAGAAGGCGGTGCAGGAGCTGCTGGAGCTCGTGGGGCTCAACCCCGAGCACTACAACCGCTACCCGCACGAGTTCTCCGGCGGCCAGCGGCAGCGCATCGGCATCGCCCGCTCGCTCGCCCTGCGCCCCAAGCTCATCGTCGCCGACGAACCGGTGTCCGCCCTCGACGTCTCGATCCAGGCCCAGGTCATCAACCTCCTGGAGGACCTCCAGAACGAGCTCGGCCTGACCTACGTCGTGATCGCCCACGACCTGTCGGTCGTGCGGCACATGTCCGACCGCGTCGCCGTCATGTACCTCGGCAAGATCGTCGAGCTCGCCGACCGCGACGACCTCTACTCGCGCCCCATGCACCCGTACACCACGGCACTGCTCTCCGCCGTGCCGATCCCGGACACCAGCCGCCGGACCAAGCGCGAGAGGATCCGCCTTCAGGGAGACGTCCCGAGCCCGATCAACCCGCCACCGGCCTGCCGCTTCCACACGCGTTGCTGGAAGGCCCAGGAGATCTGCAGCACGCAGGAACCACCCCTGGTCGCCCTCGCACCGGGGCACCAGGTCGCCTGCCACTTCCCCGAGAACGTCTCGCCGGCAGCCCCCGCAGCCGGCTGAGGTGAGGTGAGGCTCGGCTTCGGTGACAGGGTCGGACTTCCTTGCCAGAGTAGGAGGCATGAGCCGACTGCTGACTGACGAGGAGATCGGGCGCCAGCTGGGCGACCTGCCCGGGTGGACCCGCGACGGCGACGAGATCTCGGCGAGCTACGAGGCGCCGGACTTCCCGAGCGCGATCCGACTGGTCGACGAGGTCGCGATCGAGGCCGAGGACATGGGCCACCACCCCGACATCGACATCCGTTGGCGCACAGTGAAGTTCGTCCTGTCGACCCACTCCGAGGGCGGACTCACCCAGCTGGACGTCGAGCTCGCCCACCGCGTGGGCCAGGCAGCCGCACGGTCGGGGGCGACCGTCGGTGGCTGAGGCAGTGGCCGCCGAGGTCGAGCCACACGAGGGCGAGGAGCACAGCCAGGGCATCGGGGCCCGGCTGAACTGGCTGCGCGCCGGGGTGCTCGGGGCCAACGACGGAATCGTCTCCACGGCCGGCATCGTGATCGGTGTCGCCGCCGCCACCGTCGAGCGCTCGACCATCGCGACGGCCGGGATCGCAGGGTTGGCCGCGGGCGCGATGAGCATGGCCGCGGGCGAGTACGTCTCGGTCAGCACCCAGCGTGACACCGAGCAGGCCCTTCTGGACAAGGAGCGAGGCGAGCTGCGGGACATGCCCGAGGAGGAGCTCGAGGAGCTCACCCAGATCTATCGGGACAAGGGGCTCACGCCCGACCTCGCCGCCGAGGTCGCACGCCAGCTCACGGCCCACGACGCGCTGGGTGCGCACGCAGAGGCCGAGCTTGGCATCGACCCGCAGGAGCTGACCAACCCCTGGCACGCCGCCCTTGCGTCGATGGTGTCGTTCACCCTCGGCGCACTGCTGCCCCTCGTCGCGATCCTGCTGCCGCCGGTCGGCGGCCGCATCTGGGTGACCGCGGTGGCCGTCGTGGCCGCCCTCGCCCTCACGGGGTGGGGCAGCGCCAGGCTCGGGGAAGCACCACCGCGACCGGCGGTGCTCCGCAATGTGGCCGGTGGCGTGCTGGCGATGCTGGTGACCTACGGCATCGGCGCCCTGGTCGGCACGCAGGTCTGAGCCGCCGAAACCGGCGCGAACGGGCCCCCGCGCGCGCCTGGAGCCGCCGGCGCACGGTGAGCAGACGGCATACCTGCAGGAAATCCCCCTGATGGTGCTGGACAGGCGGCACCGCTGGCAGTTGAATGCGGGTCGTAGCCCACCGGGGCGACACGACCGCAGGGAGTCCGCATGAAGCTTCGCCGCGCACTGGCCGTCTTCGGCATCACCACCGCAATGGTCGGGGGCACGACCCTCGCCGCATCAGCCATCACGGGGGGCGACCTCGACGGCAACGGCCACCCGAACGTGGGCATGATCGCGTTCTACGACGGGACCGGACGGTTCCGCTGCAGCGCCACCCTCGTCTCGCCCACGGTGCTGGTCACCGCCGCGCACTGCACTCAGGGGACGGTCGGCAAGACCGCCGTCACGTTCAAGTCGGTCGTGGCCGAGGCGCCGCCGTCGCCACTTCCCATCGCAGCCAACCCTGCCGCGGGCTACACCTCCGCGGAGCTCGCGGCCGCGGGGCTCCTGAGCGGCACCGCGCAGACCCACCCGGGCTACTCGGACTTCACCGACCTCAGGAACTGGAACGACGTCGGGGTCATCGTGCTCGACGCCCCGGTCACGGGGATCGTGCCGGCCACCATCGCCCCGACGAACTACCTCGACAGGTACACGCCCAACGTGCTCAACAAGACGCTGTTCACGGCGGTCGGCTACGGCACCGAGGTGCGCCAGGCGGAGTCCGGCCCGCAGAAGCCGACCCCGATGTCCTACCCGATCGTGCGTCGGGTCACCGACGAGGTGGGCCAGAAGCTCACGCCCCAGGTCCTGCAGGTCAACGGCAACGAGAACGACCCGCGCGGCGGCGGTGGCACCTGCTTCGGTGACTCCGGAGGCCCGTCGTTCAACGGTGGCTACCAGGTCACGGTGACGAGCTACGGCTACACGAACAACTGCCGCTACCTCGGTGGCCTCCAGCGGATCGACATCCCCGTCGTGCAGAACTGGCTGGCCGGGTTCGGAGTGGGCCACGCCGGCTGACTCCCCCTGTTCGCCGAAGCGGCGGCGCCCCCCGTGGGCGCCGTCGCTTCGTCGTCTACACGTCGTGCTTGCCCGTGGCGACGACACCGACCACTGCATCGGCGACGGCGGCGACCTTGACCTGGGCGGGAGCGTGCGTGGCGCCGACCGCGCTGCCGGCCCCGGTGAGCGGGATGGACAGGCCGGCGAGGACGAGGGCAGTGGCGGCGAGGCGATGGCTGCGCTGACGGAAGGACACCGGACGCAGGGCGGCTGACGTGGGGGACACGGGGCGGAGGGTGGCTGACGTGGGGGACACGGGGCGGAGGGTGGCGGCTGCGGTGGTCATGGCTCCACCCTCGGTGGTCGGGCTCTGGCCCGGGTATGCCGCCGCTGTGGGGTTGCTGTGGAGCTCACCCGGGCGACTGACGGCCGTGGGCCCTGCGGTGTCAGTCCTCGTGGAGGTCGCTGCCTCAGTCGACCCCAGGGTCGTCGCGTCAGTCGCCGAGGCGGTCGGCGAGCCGGTCCCCGAACTGGTCCGGAGGCGCGCCACGGAGCTGCTCGAACGTCGGCCCGGGGCCGGCCAGGGCCTCGACCAGCCCGGCGAGCGGGCTGGGCAACGCACCCAGGTCGAGCGCCGCGGCCATCGCGGCCGCCATCAGCTCCTTGCGGCCCGATGCCGCGCCGGCGAACCGGTGCACCTGCTCGTGGAAGCTCTCGGACACCCAGGCCGGCTGCTGGGTGAGCATGGCGAACCGCTGCGTCAGGCCCAGATCGTCAAGCACGCTGCGGAGGCCCTGCTCGCCCAGGTCTCTCATCAGCTCGTCCTCGAGGTCGCGGTCGCAGACCTGGAAGCCCCACCAGGGCAGCTCGTCCACCGTCGCGACGGCACAGCCGACGCGGCGCAGGGCGCGGACGAAGAAGCGCGCCTCGGGCGCGTCGCACATACCCAGCACGCGCGGGCTGTCGGCGGCTTCGGCCGCGGCGAGCAGGTGGCGGCGGATGTTGGTGGCCCCGTGCATGTCGACGAGGTGGATGCCCTGGTCGGTGAGACCGAGCCCCGAGCGCTCGGCCACGACACGCACCGCCGCCACGTCGCTGGCGCCCTCGAGCAGGACCCAGACGCGACACCCTGCGGGCACCGAGACGGTCATGGGCCCAATCTGCCAGAGTCCCCGCGCCGGGTGGCGCACGCTGGGACGTCAGCGTTCGCAGGCGAGCCCGTCGTGGTCCCGGTCCTGGTACCAGTCGTACTCGGCGTCGACCCCGCTGCGGTAGGGGCCGTAGCCAGCCGCGTTGGCCTCGCGGCAGGTGCCGAACCGTGGGTCGGTGCTGCCAGAGGTGGACGGCTTGGGCGTGGTGGACTGGCTGGGTGTCGGGGCAGCCTGCTCGCGGCCCCCGCCCAGCGGAATGGCACCTGCGCCGGGCAGTGCCTGACTCGGGCAGGCCGTGAGCACCCGCACCATCGCGTCCCGCTCTGCGGCGGTCACGGACAGTCCGTAGCGGTGCTTCACCGCGATCTGGCGGGCCACGTAGGCGCAGCGTCCTGCCTTGCGGGGCGGCAGCCAGGTGGCAGCATCTCCGTCACCCTTCCGCAGGTTGGTCGGGCCGTCGACGGCGAGCAGGTTGAGCGGGTCGTTGGCGAAGGCCGTGCGCCTGGTCTGTGACCACTGTTGGGCGCCCTTCTGCCACGCATCGGACAGG
The DNA here is from genome assembly GCF_056403895.1 of Pedococcus sp. P2_E5. Taxonomy (NCBI): domain Bacteria; kingdom Bacillati; phylum Actinomycetota; class Actinomycetes; order Micrococcales; family Intrasporangiaceae; genus Pedococcus; species Pedococcus sp. P2_E5. The sequence continues at coordinate 31,522 of NZ_JBFUEP010000042.1, read as the reverse complement.
GCGACGACGTGGTCGATCTGGACGGCGTTCGAGGTGCCCTGCCCGCGGACGAAGCTGATCGTGGAGCCGGTGTAGGGGTCGTGGAGCGTGCCCTTGAGGACGAGGCAGCCGTGGGTGCCGGCCTTGAGGGTGAAGCGGGTGAGGTCACGGCGCAGGATGTCGTTCCGGGTGTCGCAGCCGTTGCGGTCGACATCGGCCCACGCCTGGCCGAAGAGGGCCCGGTCGTAGCCGGTCTTGGGCGCACGGCCCTTGATGACCAGCGTGGCCAAGGTGGTGACCGCGGAGCCGGGCCGGATGGTCCTGGCGGGCGTGGGAGTCGCCGTGGGGCTGATGCCTGACGAGCTCGTCTCGCCCGTGGTCGTCGTCTCGGGCGTGCCTGAGGTGCTCGAGGCGCTCGAGGTGCTCCCGGTCGTCGACGCCGAGGAGGCGCCCGCTGCGCCGCTCGTCGACGTGGGCGGCGTCGCGGCCGCGTCGGAACGGAGGGAGTCGGCGGCTGCCGGGCCACACGCCGAGACGACCAGGACCGCAAGCACGGCGCCGGCGGAGGCGGGCCAGTGGAGGTCGGGACGGCGGATCATGAGGTGGGACAGGCACTTTCGCTCGGCGAGGTCGCAACTCCGCAACGCTAGGCCGGCTGGGCGCGCGCGTTCACCGAACGGGACAATCCTGCCCAAACAGCCGATCCCGACCTGGCCAGGTCAGGGAGGAGCCCATCGGCTACTTGAGCAGGCTGACCCCACGAGCGATGACGAGGACCGAGAGCATGAGCGCCGAGACCGACTCGAGCGCCATCAGCATCTTGGCGCGCGGGGACAGCGGCATGGTGTCGGTCGGGCTGAAGGCCGACGAGTTCGTCACCGAGACGTAGAGGTAGTCGATGTACCCGGGCACCCATCCGGACTTGGCTGCGGAGCGCGCAGCGACCTCGTTGATCGCGTCGTGGTCCTCGTCCTGCGGGAAGCGGAAGTCCGCGGCCGGCAGGCCCGGACGGGCTGTCTGGGTGCGCTTGACCGGGCCACCGCGGTCCAGCTCCCAGTACGCGAGCGCGAAGACCAGGACGTTGGTCAGCCACACCTGACCGGCGGCGAGCAGCAGGCCGGGTCCGTCCTCGGCTCCGCCCACCAGGGCCCGCACGAGCAGGACCAGGGAGCCGGCGTTCGCCGCGGCGATGAGCAGCACCAGCGCGATCGAGATCCTGCGCAGCCAGCGGTTGTCGCGCGTCATCCGGCGCGGGTTGGCGGCCACGAGCGGGATGAACAGGGCAGCCTCCAGCAGGGGCACAGCGAGGCGCGGGCCCAGCAACAGCCCCTCGGGCAGCGCCGCGTAGAGGCTGATGGCCACGAGGACCGCCACAGCTGCCGGGAGGCGGACCTCGCCGGGGTGCTGTTTGCGGTGGATCTGGGAGCTCACCTGCTTGGTCTACTGCCCCACCACGCGACAAGCGGGCTGCCACACCGAGGACGCCCGATGATTTACGCCGGCCTGACCTGCAGGTTTACACGTTGAAGCGGAACTCGACCACGTCGCCGTCGGACATCACGTAGTCCTTGCCCTCGATCCGGACCTTGCCGGCAGCCTTGGCCGCGGCCATCGAACCGGTGGCGTCCAGGTCCTCGAACGAGACGATCTCGGCCTTGATGAAGCCGCGCTGGAAGTCGGTGTGGATGACTCCGGCCGCCTGGGGCGCTGTCCAGCCCTGCCCGATGGTCCAGGCACGGGACTCCTTCGGGCCGGCGGTGAGGTAGGTCTGCAGGCCGAGGGTGTGGAAGCCGGTGCGAGCCAGCTGCGTGAGCCCGGACTCCGTCGCACCGAAGGACTCGAGCAGCTCCATGGCCTCCTCCGGCTCCATCTCCATGAGGTCCACCTCGAGCTTGGCGTTCAGGAACACCGCGTCTGCCGGCTCCACCAACGACCGGAGCGAGGCGTGCAGCTCGGCGTCGGCGAGCTGGTCCTCGTCGAGGTTGAAGACGTAGATGAAGGGTTTCGTGGTCAGCAGCCCCAGCCCCCGCGCCTCGGCGAGGTCGACCCCGGCAGCCGCGCCCGCGGCATACAAGGTGTTGCCCTCCTCGAGGACCTTCTGGGCGAGCACGGCGTTGTCGTAGGACGCCTTCTTGTCCTTCTGGATCCGCGACTCCTTCTCCAGGCGCGGCACGGCCTTCTCGAGGGTCTGCAGGTCGGCGAGGATCAGCTCGGTGTGGATGGTCTCGATGTCGGAGGCCGGCGAGACCTTGCCGTCGACGTGGACGACGTCGCCGTCCTCGAACGCACGGACCACCTGGCAGATGGCGTCGGCCTCGCGGATGTTGGCGAGGAACTTGTTGCCCAGGCCCTCACCCTCCGACGCCCCGCGCACGATCCCCGCGATGTCGACGAACGACACGGTCGCAGGCAGGATCCGCTCGGAGCTGAAGATCTCGGCGAGCCGCTTCAGTCGCGCGTCGGGCAGGGGGACGACCCCGACGTTCGGCTCGATGGTCGCGAACGGGTAGTTCGCGGCGAGCACGTTGTTCTTGGTCAGGGCGTTGAACATCGTGGACTTGCCGACGTTGGGCAGTCCGACGATTCCGATAGTGAGGGCCACGAGGCCGAGAGTCTACCGGCGCTCGAGAGCGCGGACTGACGCGCAACCTTTGCTAGCAAGGTTTGGGCGTTGGTGGACACGTTGCAACCTGTCCACCAACCAGCAACCTTTGCTAGCAAAGGTTGCTGGAAACCCCCGGCTCAGGTGCGTGCGGGCAGCGGCGCCGAGGCCCGGGCGAGCTGTCGGGAGAGCGCCACCAGCCGTCCCTCGCTGTCCCACACCTCGGCGTCCTCCTCGAGGAAGCCGCCGGCCAGCGTCCTGTTCGTCAGGCTGACGCGAAGCCACCCCGGAGCGGGCCGCGCACGCACGTGGGCGGTCAGCTCGAGCGTGGGGGTCCAGCCCGGYAGCCCGAGCTCGAACGCCACCGGGGGCAGCGCGTCGACCGCCAGGAGCAGCAGCAGCGGGTCGGGCTCACGGCCGTCGGCCATCCGCAGCCAGCCCCGGATCACGCCGTTTCCCGACGGCTTGCCCACCGCCCAGCCGGTGGTCGCCGGGTCGAGGCGCATGTCGAGGCGCTGGAGCAGCGACGCGTGCTTGAGGAAGTCAGGCGGCGCCTGCGCGGCGGAGACGCATCGGTCGGGTGGCGGGAGGTCCGGCGGCTGGGCCGAGGTCGTGAGGTCGCCGTCCACCGTGTCCAGGTCGCCGTAGGTCGCAAGGAAGCGGACCCGCTCGACCTCGCCGCCTGCGCCGTCGTCCTGCAGCAGCGACGCCTGGCCCGTGGACACCGCGCGTCCGCGGCGCACGATCGACGTGCGCACGGTCGCCGGACCCGGGACCCCGGGTGTCAGGTAGTAGGCGCTGATCGCGAGCGGGTCCGGGTGGGCGGGACGGTCCCCGTCCGCGGTGCCGAGCTCGGTGGCCAGCGCTCGTCCGGCCATGGCGAGCAGCACCCCGCCGTTGACTCCCCCGCCGATCCGCCAGCCCTCACCGAGGGCGCCGTCGTAGACCCCAGCCTCGCCTGCCCTCGCCGAAACCGCTGTCCCCGTGTCGAACTCGCTGGCCCCGTTGACCATTCGTTGCTCCCATCCGTGCGCTGCGCGGCATACCTGACGTCACTGGAGGGTATGCCGCGCAGCTGCCCGTCAGGGCGTGGCCGTGGCGTCCGCCACGTCCGCAGGTGCCGCCGCGGTCGGCGAGGGCTCGGACGAGGGGGCGGTCGGGTCCGTGCCGTTGGTCGGGCTCGTGGAGCTGTCAGGGCCGGTGGAGGTGCTCGACGAGGATGCGCCGGTCGACGACCCGGTGGGTCCGGCGGTCGGCGACGCAGTGTCGGCGGCCCCACCTGACGACGTGCCTGTCGAGGTCGCGGTCGGGCTCGCTGGGTTGCCAGCGACCGGCGCGACCCACGCTGGGTCCTGCTGCACGATCGCGAGGATCTGTCGCTCATACTCGGTGAGCCGTTCCTGCAGCTCGCTGAGCGGGACACCCTCGATCGACGCCCCGAAGGCGGAGATCTCCTTCCACAGCTCGGCGAGGTCGGCCATGCTCTGGGCGCTCAAGGGACCGGCGAGCGACACCACGAGCTGTGTCGCGAGCGCTGCGGTGACGCACTGGACACAGCTGTAGTTGACCGCCACGGCGACGTTCTCCGGGACGACGACGTGGGCGTTTCCGACGATGAGGACAACCTGGAAGGCCACTGCCACGGTTTGGCATCCGGCACACGACGCCAGGGCGTAGGCCTCGTTGGTGTTGGTCACCGTGTCGCCGTCCGCCCAGACGAGGGCGAAGGCCACGTCGTAGAGCTTCGACCCGTCCGTGGTGTTCACGGCCATGGCCTGGTTGCCTCCCTCACCGGGGGGCATCGGGCGGTTGAACGGGAAGACCCAGGTGGGGAGCGGCTGCCCGCCAGCCTGCGCCTGACCGGGGCGCGGCACCATGACGACGGCCAGCTCCGGCTCCGCGGCGGTCGGCAGGGCAGCACCCTGCGGCCAGACCGCTCGTCCAGCGCCCTCGCGACCTTCCTGCAGGTTTGTCGGCACTCCCGACCGGAGCGTGCTCGAGACGGCGTCGGCCAACGTGCCGCGCTCGTAGGCTTGGACGGGCCGGTAGGTGCCCGGCTGCGGCCACCAGGACCAGGCCAGCCCGGCGAACACCGCGAGTGCGACCGCACCGGCGAGAGCGCGCCGCACCGGACGGTCCTCCGTGGCCCGCCAGGTGCCGGCGACGACCTGTCGCACCACACGGGTGACGATGAAGACGACGCCGAGCACCGGCAGGGCGATGGCGATGATCGAGAGGGCTCGCACCAGCACTGCGAGCACGTCCCCATCGCCGAGCTGGGTCTCCAGCCGCGCCCACTGCCGACCGACGGACGCCCACGCGGTGCCGGCCACCCGGGGGAAGCTCAGCACCATCATCACGAGGGAGAACAGCAGCAGCGGGACGACGACGACCACCCACGCGGTGACCACCGCCCTGGCCCAGGGCTTGAGCACCTTGGCCTCCGGGTCGTCCCAGTGCCGGGGAAGCAAGCCCACGAGGGTCGGCTTGATCCGGTGGTAGAGGTCCGGCACACCCGTGAGGTCGGCCAGCACGTGGTAGCCGTCGAAGCGCACCAGCGGAGCCAGCTGGCGCACCATCTGGAGCACCTGGGCCGCGATGATCAGCAGGATCGCGTCCCACCCGGTCGCCCACCAGACCCCGAACATCGCGACCGCGACGATCGCGTTGAAGTAGAGGCCGCCGAGGTCGGTGCGCACCCGTCCCGCCCGACCGAGCCGGTAGCTGTCGGTGACGTCGGTGTAGAACGCCGGCCAGACGAGGTACCAGCCCGTGCCCATCGCGCCCGGCGTCGCCCCGCCGTAGCGGGCTGCCGCCGCGTGCCCGAACTCGTGGAACCCCGCCGAGACGACGGTCAGGGCGAACACGGCCAGCAGCAGGGCCGGCTGGTCGAACGCCTGGTGCGTGGCCGACGCCAGTCCCTTGTGGAGCAGCACCCAGCCGCACACGGCGAGGAAGGCGGCCACGAGGACCACCACGACGACGGGCGCGAAGAGCAGGGCGAACGGGGCCGTCACGCGCCGGGTCGCCTCCGGGTCGGAGACGACGTACTTGAACCGCAGCGCGAGCAACGGGTTCGAGCGACGCACCTCGGGATCGGAGCCGTCGGCCTTCTTGAGCACGCCCAAGGTGCGCAGCTTGCTGTCACACAGCGTCTCCACGTCGTCGGCCGACACCTGTCGCCCGACGGACTCCCCCACCGCCTCAGCCACCTCTGCCAGGGACCGATGTCCGTCCACCTGCTCCAGCACGGCGTAGAGCAGCGGCGTCAGCTGGATCGTCTGGCCGTCGCCGCGGCGCACGAGAGCGGGCGCGACGCGGTAACCCGACCCGGGCACCGCTCCGAGGAGCTGCACCCCGTCGGCACGCACGGGTACCGCACCCCCATCAGCTGATGGGGGTGCGGCCGCCCCTGCGGCCGCCCCTGCGGGGGCGTCTGCTGGGGTGTCTGTCGGGGTCGGCGCAGAGGCAGGTGCCGGTGCGGCGGGGGGCCCTGGGCCCTCGAAAGGTGTCACGTCAAAGAGACTTCGCGCCGACTACTGGGAGATGTCAGACGACTGGTCGGTCGTCGCGTTCGCGTCGGCGTCGATGTGCTGGGTGATGATCGCGTCCTGCTGGGCGAGCGCAGCGGCGTCCGAGTCGATGGACCCGATGTTCGCGGCAACAGCGGCGTCGATCGGGGCTGCGACGTTGGCGTTGGCGGCCACGGCTCCTGCGATCGGAGCAGCCAGGTCGAGGTCGGCGGCGAGGTCGACGTCGACGTTGAGCAGGTCGCCGTCGAGCGCACCACTGCTGGTGACCGGGGCCGCCGGGTCGGTCGCGCCGTCCACCGGAGTGGTCGCGTCGACAGGGGCGTCCGTCGGTGCCTCGGGTGCCGCCTGGTCGATGGTCGAGTCCTGACCAGCGTCGGCCACGGCCTCGCCGGTGATCCCCTGGTCGATGACGACGCCCTGGTCGGCGAGCGCCTGGGCCTCGGAGCCGAAGGACAGGACGTTCGCGGCGACCGCGGCATCGATCGGCGCCGCGACGTTGGCGTTCGCAGCGACTGCCAGGTCGATGGGTGCCGCGGCGTCAAGGCCGATGTCGAGGTCCGCGTTCAGGTCCAGGAGGCTGATGACCTCCTTGTCGGGCAGGGCGGTGCCGCCCTCGGCGGCCAGGTCGTCCGCGGTCAGCGGCGGCATGCTCGAGTCAGTCATGGTGCACTCCGTGTTCGACGGTTTCCCCGGCTCGATGACTCCGCGAGGTTATCGGGCACAGTCCGGCATTGCACATCGAGCATGGCCTCTGACCTGCGGTGATGCCCCGGAAACGGTCCCTGGCGCCGCACCGGACGGCCGGACGGACGCCGGCCGCGCGGCATACGTGGTCGACCTCACCTCACAGGGCTGGGAGCCCGTCCTCGAGGTATGCCGTGGGGCCGGCATGGACGGCGAGGAAGGCGAGCAGGCGCTGGTTGTAGGGCGCGACGCGCTCCTCCCACTCCTCCTCTCCCACGAGGTGCAGCGCGCGAATCTCCCTGCGTTCCAAGGTGGTTCCGGCGATCAGGTCGTCGGGCGCGACCCCGAGGTCGAAGACGAACACGGTCGCGTCGGTCCAGCCGCGCCACGGCGGCAGCCAGTTGACCGCGAGCAGGCCCTTGACCTCCACGTCGATGGCGAGCTCCTCCCGCACCTCGCGCACCACGCACTGGGCGGGCGACTCCGACGGGTCGACCACGCCGCCCGGCAGGTCCCACTCGGCCTTGTAGGTCAGCTCGCACAGCAGGACCCGGCCCTCCGAGTCGCGCAGCACTCCCTGGGCGATGGCGCGCTTGGTCGGCAACGACGAGTTGAGCAGGGCGATGAAACCGTCCCGACTGTCGGGTGGGGCGTCCGTGCGCAACCGGGCCAGGACCATCGTGTCGCGTCGGTCGCCCGGGCCCGCGAGGGCGCCACGCGCGACACCCTCCTTGCGGAGCCCGGCGCGCAGCGCAGCCCTGACGGCGGCCCGGTCGGCAACGTCGACCCTGGCCTCGACTCGGTGCACGTCGAGGGTGTCGAACGCCCAGGAGACGGCCAGTCGCAGGGCGCGTTCGACGATGCCGACCTCGCGGTACTCGGCGACCACCGCCCAGATCAGGTCGGCGTCACCGGACCCGTCCTCGATCACCTCGACACGCCCCACCTGCTCGCCCTCCCACTCGACGGCGAAGGCGTGGTCGCCGTCGCCCTCGACGGCGACCCGCCGCAGGACGAGGTCGTCACCTTCCGTCAGCTGTGGGGTGGGCACCCGGCCAGCCTAGACACGGCTGTCGGCGCCAGGTGGGATGGTCGGCGCATGGAACTCGTGGGCATCCTCATCCTCGGCCTGGTCGTCGGCGCGGCGACGGGGTGGTGGGTCGCGCGCACCTCCGGCGCCGCCGCCMTAGCGTCAGCGCGCACCGAGTCCGACCTCCTGCGTGAGCGTGTGGTCGACCTCGAGGCGGCCGTCTCCGACGACGCGCAGACCGCGGCCGCCCTCCTACCCCTGCGCGACGCCCTGGTCCGGGTCGAGCAGCAGGTCGGCACGTTGGAGCGCGACCGCACCAGCCAGTTCGCGGCGCTCGAGACCACGATTGCCGCCGTGCGCGAGTCGACCACCGCCCTCGGCCGCCAGACCCAGTCGCTCGCTGGTTCGCTCAACTCCTCCACCGTTCGCGGTGCATGGGGAGAGGTGCAGCTGCGCCGGGTCCTCGAGCACGCCGGGCTGCTCGCCCGGTGCGACTTCGACGAGCAGGTATGCCGCGTGAGCCGGCACCAGCGTCAGGTGCGCCCCGACGTCGTGGTGCGGCTGCCCGGTGACAAGTACCTCGTCATCGACTCCAAGGCCCCGATGGGCGCGTTCCTCTCGGCCCAGGCGGAGGACCTGTCCGCCAGTGAGCGCGCGACCTTCCTGCGAGCGCACGCGGCGTCCCTGAAGTCGCACGTCACGGCGCTGGCCGCCAAGGACTACTGGACCGCCTTCGAGAACTCGCCCGAGATGGTGGTCTGCTTCGTGCCCAGCGACGCGATGCTCGCCGCGGCCCTGTCGGCCGACCCGGCGCTGCACGAGGACGCGATGGCTCGACGGGTCGTGCTCGTCGGCCCCGGGTCGTTGCTCGCCCTGCTGCGCACGGTCGCCTTCACCTGGCAGCAGGACGCCCTCACGGCCCACGCGCGGGAGGTCATGACGTTGGGCCGCGACCTCTACGACCGGTTGGGCACCCTGGGGAGCCACACCATGAAGATGGGCACCGCGTTGCAGCGGTCCGTCGAGGCCTACAACCAGATGGTCGGGGCGCTCGAGTCCCGCGTGCTGGTCTCCGCCCGCCGGATGCACGAGGCGGGGATCGTCGAGCAGCCACTCCCCAGCCCCCAGGCGCTCGAGGCCGGCCCGCGGGTCCTCACGGCGATGGAGCTCATCGAGGCGGCCACAGCCGACGCGGAGCGCCCTCAGCTGGCGTTCGACGACCTCGACACCGCGTCGAGGTGGACCGGCAGGGAGTCGACTGCATAGACGATCGACTTGTCGCGGAAAGCCAGGGTCTCCGGCTTCACGGCCAGAGCCAGCTCCGGGAACCGGCGGACCAGTCTGGGGAAGGCGATCCGCAGCTCGAGGCGAGCCAGCTCGGCGCCCACGCAGCGGTGGAAGCCGTATCCGAACGCCACGTGCGGCGAGGGGGGCCGGTTCGGGTCGAAGGTGCCGAGGTCGGGCCCGACCCGGTGGTCCCGGTCGGCTCGGCTGAGCGCGGCGATCACCACGTCACCCTTGTTGATCCGCTTGCCGAAGAGGTCGAGGTCCTCCTTGGCGAACCGCGGGAAGGCGATCTGGACGACGCTGAGGTAGCGCAGCATCTCCTCGACCACCCGGTCGATCGCGCTGTCGTCGTCTCGGACCAGCTCGAAGTGCTCGCGGTCCCGCAGCAGGACCAGTGAGCCGAGCGCCAGCATGCTGGCCGTCGTCTCGTAGCCGCCGGTGAAGACCCCGTCGGCCAGACCGGCAACCTCCTCGTCGCTGACCTCGTCGCCCACTGCCGCGAGGATCCGGCCCAGCAGCCCGTCGCCGGGGTCGGCCCGCTGCTTCCGGGTGGCGTCGAGGAGGAACAGCTGGCTCTGCGAGATGGCGCCGAAGGCTCCCGCGCCACCGGCCGTGACGTCGAACCGCGCGTGGCTGAGGGTCATGAACCGCGCGCGGTCCTCGACGGGCAGTCCGAGCAGCTCGCAGATGACGAGGAACGGGATCGGGAAGGCGAACTGCTCGACGAGGTCGACGACCGGGCCACTCGCCTCCATCCGGTCGAGCTGCTCGTCGACGATCGCCTCGATCCGCGGCGTCAGCYGGTTGATCCGGCGCATGGTGAACTCAGGCGTGAGCAGCGTGCGCAACCGGGTGTGCTCGGGAGGGTCGGTGAACCCGAGCCCGCCGACACTCGCTCCGGCCGCACCGACGTAGGGGCGGATGTCGTTGCTGAACCGCCGCTGGTCGGCCAGCACGGCCTTGACCTCGTCCTGGCCCGACACCAGCCAGATGTTCATGCCGAACATGTGGGCCAGCCGGTGCACCGGGTCCGGCGCCGAGCTGCCGATCCGGTRGACGGGGTCCAAACCGGACCGTCGCAACGGTCGCAGCAGTCGGCGCGGAACGGCCTCCAGGCTCGTGAGGTCGACGGGTCCGCCTCCGGTGGCCCGGGCGACGAGCCGCTGCGTCAGCCGCGTTCGCGCACTGGTCAGGCCGATCATGGGTCAGACGGTACCCGCGCGGGGTCGGTTCTCGTTGACACGTCCGCGCGGGGGCGCGCGCGTCGTGACCGACCTCTCCCCGACGGCTGCCTCACCGTCAGTGCAGCGAACCGGCCTCTTCGAACGCGGCGTCGTGGCGCATCTTGTCGCTGAGGCCACGAGCCTTGAGGTCGCGCCGGATCTCGTTGGGCAACGAGAACAGCAGACTCTCCTCGGCCGCCACGACCGGCGCCACATCGGCGTAGCCGCGCTCCGCGAGGTAGGCCAGCACGTCGCGGACGAGCAGCTCGGGGACCGAGGCGCCCGACGTCACACCCACGGTGGCGACCCCGTCGAGCCAGGTCTCGTCGATCTCGTCGGCATAGTCCACGAGGTGCCCGGCCTTGGAGCCGTGCTCGAGCGCGACCTCGACGAGACGAACGGAGTTCGAGGAGTTGCGCGAGCCCACGACGATCATCAGGTCGCAGTCCGGAGCCATCTGCTTGACGGCGAGCTGGCGGTTCTGGGTGGCGTAGCAGATGTCGTCGCTGGGCGGGTCCTGCAGCGACGGGAAGCGCTCGCGCAGCCGGCGCACGGTCTCCATCGTCTCGTCGACCGACAGCGTGGTCTGTGACAGCCAGACGACCTTGTCGGGGTCGCGGACGGTCACGTTCGCCACGTCGTCCGGCCCGTCGACGAGGGTGATGTGCTCGGGCGCCTCACCCGAGGTGCCGACGACCTCCTCGTGGCCCTCGTGGCCGATGAGCAGGATGTCGAAGTCGTCGCTGGCGAACCGGACCGCCTCGCGGTGCACCTTGGTCACCAGCGGGCAGGTCGCGTCGATGGTCTTGAGCTTGAGCGCCTTGGCCTCCTCGTGGACCACCGGGGCGACGCCGTGGGCCGAGAAGATCACGGTGGCGCCCTCGGGAACCTCGTCGGTCTCCTCGACGAAGATCGCGCCGCGCTTCTCCAGCGTCGTGACGACGTGCTTGTTGTGCACGATCTCCTTGCGCACGTAAACCGGCGGGCCGTAGAGCTCGAGCGCCTTCTCGACGGTCACGACGGCCCGGTCGACGCCTGCGCAGTACCCCCGCGGGGCGGCAAGCAGCACGCGCTTGGTGGGTCGTTCCGTGGCGTCAGTCATGGGTCCATCGTAGGTTGCCGCCGCACGGCACCCCAATCGCCGGCGAGGGTATGCCGCGTGGTCACCCCGCGGCATACCCGAAGGATTGTCGGTGGCCACGTCCTAGAGTGAGCCGCGTGAGCGGCCCAGAACAGCGACCGGCGCTGCCCGAGAAGGCCGCGGACACCTCCGCCGAGTCGCCGTGGCCGGTGCGGCTGCTGAGCATGCGCATCGCCGAGTACGTCGAGAAGATGTCGGTCCTGTGGGTCGAGGGCCAGGTCGTCCAGCTCACCCGCCGGCCGGGGCAGCGCACGGCCTACCTCACCCTGCGCGACCCCGACGTCGACATGTCGCTGTCGGTCGCCATCCAGGTCAACGCCCTCGACGCGATGCCGACCCCGCTCACCCAGGGCGAGCGCGTCGTGCTCCAGGCCAAGCCGGTCTTCTGGACCCAGCGGGGCTCGCTCATGCTCGACGCCCGCCAGATCCGCCCCGTGGGGGTGGGCGAGCTGCTCGCCCGGGTCGAGCACCTCAAGCGAACCCTCGCCTCCGAGGGACTCTTCGACGCCGACCGCAAGCGCCCGTTGCCGTTCCTGCCACGCACCGTCGGTCTGGTGTGCGGGCGGGCCGGTGCCGCCGAGAAGGACGTCGTCGAGAACGCTCGGCGGCGCTGGCCGACCGTCCGGTTCGCGATCCGGGAGGTCGCCGTCCAGGGGGGTGCGGCCGTGCAGGAGGTGATGGCGGCCCTGCAGGAGCTGGACGCCGACCCCGAGGTGGACGTCATCGTCATCGCCCGCGGCGGCGGGTCGGTCGAGGACCTCCTGCCGTTCAGCAACGAGGCCTTGGTCCGCGCCGTGGCCGCGGCCCGCACGCCGGTCGTCTCGGCGATCGGCCACGACGTCGACACCCCCCTGCTCGACCACGTCGCCGACTGGCGCGCCTCGACACCGACCGACGCGGGCAAGCGCGTGGTGCCCGACGCGCAGGCAGAGCGCCACGGCATACGCCACTCCCGCGACCGCGGGCGGCGCGCGCTGCAGGCGCGGATCGCCAGCGAGCGACGCCACCTCACCGCGCTGCGGTCCCGCCCCGTGATGGCCCGTCCCACGGCGATGATCGACGCCCGCCGCCAGGAGCTCGACGCCCTCACCGACCGCGCCCACCGTCGCGTCCTCGCCTCCGTGCACCGAGCTGCCGACCAGATCCACCACCTCCACGCCCAGGTGCGGACCTTGTCGCCGTTGTCCACCCTCGAGCGCGGGTATGCCGTGGTGCAGCACCGCGACGGGCGCGTCGTCACCGACCAGGGCGAGGTCGCCGTGGACGAGGTGCTGCGGGTGCGGGTGGCGCGGGGAGACTTCGCCGCTCGGGTCGTCGGGCTGCCCGGCCCGGCCGGTTAGGCTGCAGGACCATGGCCAAGGCAGCAGACAAGGCGACGACCGACCCAGTCGAGACCGACGCGAACGACGTGGCGGACCTGAACGACGACGTGGCGGACCTGAGCTACGAGCAGGCCCGCGACGAGCTCATCAGCGTGGTGGCCCAGCTCGAGGGCGGCCAGCTCGGTCTCGAGGAGAGCATGCGGCTGTGGCAGCGCGGCGAAGCCCTCGCGGCGCACTGCAGCACCTGGCTCGACGGGGCGGAAGCCGCCCTCAGCCAGGACGAGGCCTAGCTGGTCGGGACCGGCCGGAGCGTCTCGGCGAACGCCGTGAGCTCCTCGAAGGTGCCTGTGCCGGTCACGATCGTGGTGAGCTCGGCGGGGGTCTCGGCGCGGTGGACGAGGCTGTTCTGCAGCTTGCCGTTGCGCACGTAGGTGCCCCATGTCTTGCCGGCGGCCTGCACCTCGCCGGTCTGGGTGGCGCGGTTGGTCTGGGCCGAGACCCACTCGGCCGTCGCGTCCTTGGTCTGTTCGATCGCGATGTAGTTGCCGGTCGGCGACTGGTAGCCCGCGTGCCAGGTCATCAGACCTCCCGTCGAACGCACGTAGCGCACGCTGGTGGCCTTCCAGCCGTCAGGCAGCGCCTCGGGCCGGTCGATCGGCCAGCCGCTCTCCCGGGCCACCTCGACAGAGGCCCCTGCGACGTCGACCGGAGGCTGCGACACGCTGTTGACCCGGGGCACGATGGCGATGAGCGCCGCCACGATCACCCCGATGACCAGCAGGGAACGGATCATGTTTGCCGCGGAGCCGTTGGCGTAGGAACTTCGGGGTGCAGGGGCGCTCACACCCCCATCGTCCCTGACGCGCACCGCCGGGCGCCAACCACCCCCACCACCGATAGGCTTCGGGCGCTCACCCGTCGCCGTGTGAAGGATCGATGCATGTCTGAGCAGCACCTCCCCTCGTCCCTGCGCGTCGGTGTCGAGGCACCTGACCGCAACCTCGCCCTCGAGCTGGTGAGGGTGACCGAGGCAGCCGCCATGGCCGGTGGCCGCTGGGTCGGCCGAGGCGACAAGAACGGCGCCGACGGTGCTGCCGTCGAGGCGATGCGCGCGCTGATCAGCACGGTGTCGATGAAGGGTGTCGTGGTCATCGGCGAGGGCGAGAAGGACGACGCCCCGATGCTCTACAACGGCGAGGAGGTCGGCGACGGCATCGGGCCCGAGTGCGACGTCGCCGTCGACCCCATCGACGGCACGACGCTCACGGCCAAGGGCCAGTCGAACGCTGTCTCGGTGCTCGCCGTGTCGGACCGCGGGTCGATGTACGACCCCAGCGCCGTCTTCTACATGGACAAGCTCGTCACCGGCCCGGAGGCCGCCGACGTCGTCGACATCCGCCTCCCCGTCGCCGAGAACATCAAGCGGATCGCCAAGGCCAAGAAGGAGACCGTCGAGGACGTCACGGTCGTCATGCTCGACCGGCCGCGGCACCACCAGCTCGCCTCGGAGGTGCGCGACGCCGGGGCCAGGCTGAGGTTCATCTCCGACGGCGACGTCGCCGGCGCGATCATGGCAGCGCGCGACGACACCGGCATCGACCTGCTCCTCGGCATCGGCGGGACGCCTGAGGGGATCATCACCGCCTGCGCGATCAAGTGCCTCGGCGGCGTCATCCAGGGCCGGCTCTGGCCGCAGGACGACGACGAGCGCCAGCGCGCCATCGACGCCGGCCACGACCTCGACCGGGTGCTCTCGACCGACGACCTGGTCACCGGTGAGAACTGCTTCTTCGTGGCCACCGGCATCACTGACGGCGAGCTGCTCAAGGGGGTTCGCTACCGCGCAGGCGGGGCGACGACGCACTCCCTGGTGATGCGCTCCAAGTCCGGCACCATCCGCCTCATCGAGAGCCACCACCAGCTCGCCAAGCTGCGGGCGTACTCGTCCATCGACTTCGACCACGCCGGCTGACTGCACCCCCCAGCACCGCACCTCACCCACCCAGCCAATCCCCCAGCCACGTCCCACAGAAAGGCAGCTCCGTGAACGTCAGGAACCTCGTCATCGGAGAGGCGCTCGTCGACATCGTCCTCGACAGCGCGGGAACCACGGCTGAGCACGTCGGTGGCAGCCCGGCCAACGTCGCCATCGGGCTGGCCATGCTGGGGCACGACGTCGACTTCGCGTGCCGGGTCGGGCGGGACGAGCGCGGCGAGCGGATCGCGTCCCACCTGCGCTCGCACGGGGTGACGGTGCTGCCCGAGAGCTTCGGCGACCTGCCGACCTCCACTGCGCTGGCCACGCTCGACGAGCACGCCACCGCCACCTACACGTTCGACCTGCACTGGGACCTGCCGACCATCCCCATCCCGGACGGCACCGGCCACGTCCACACCGGGTCGCTGGGCACCATCCTGCAGCCCGGGGCGCAGAGCGTCACCGATGCCCTGGTCGCCGGGCGCGAGCACGGGACGGTGTCCTACGACCCCAACATCCGCCCCGGGATCATGGGTGAGCTCGAGCCGGTGCGGGCACGGGTCGAGGAGCTCGTCCGGCTCAGCGACGTGGTCAAGGCCTCGGGTGACGACCTGGCCTACCTCTACCCCGACGAGAGCGCGGAGGCGGTGATGACGCGCTGGCTGGGCCAGGGCCCGAGCGTCGTGGTCGTCACCCTCGGCGCCGACGGCGTGGCCTACCGCGTCGCCAGCGGTCCGGGCGAGGGCCGGGCGCCGACGGCCGCCCGCACCGTCGTCGACACCGTGGGCGCCGGCGACTCGTTCATGGCCGGACTCCTGTCGGGCCTGCTCGCCTCCGGCCTGCTCGGGGACCCGGGTGCGCGCGAGCGGCTGCACAGCGCGACACTGGAGGACGTCCGACCGGCCGTCGCCCGCGGCATAGCCACCAGCGGCATCACCGTCGGGAAGGCCGGGGCCTACGCCCCCGCCCTCGACGAGCTGTAGACCAAGGAGAACATCCCGCACCATGCCCGAGAACGACTTCGACTACGTGGACCTGTTGCCGATCGGCCCGGACGAGACCGAGTACCGCCTGCTGACCACCGACGGCGTCTCCACGGTCGAGGGACCTGACGGACGCACCTTCCTCCAGGTCGAGCCCGAGGCGCTGCGGACGCTCACCGAGACGGCCATGCACGACATCGCGCACTACCTGCGCCCCGCGCACCTGGCCCAGCTGCGTCGCATCATCGACGACCCCGACGCGAGCAACAACGACAAGTTCGTGGCGCTGGACCTGCTCAAGAACGCCAACATCGCCGCCGGCGGTGTCCTGCCCATGTGTCAGGACACCGGCACCGCGATCGTGATGGGCAAGCGCGGCCAGCACGTCCTCACCTCGGGCGCGGACGAGCGCGCCATCGCCGGAGGTGTCTACGACGCCTACACCCGCCTCAACCTGCGCTACTCCCAGATGGCCCCCATCACGACGTGGGAGGAGAAGAACACCGGCTCCAACCTCCCGGCCCAGATCGAGCTCTACGCCGACACTGCCGAGGGGCACGAGACGGCATACAAGTTCCTGTTCATGGCCAAGGGTGGCGGAAGCGCCAACAAGTCGTTCCTCTACCAGGAGACCAAGGCGGTCCTGAACCCCGAGCGGATGCTGGCCTTCCTCGACGAGAAGCTGCGCAGCCTCGGCACCTCGGCGTGCCCGCCGTACCACCTGGCCATCGTCATCGGCGGCACGAGTGCCGAGTTCGCCCTCAAGACGGCCAAGTACGCGTCGGCCAAGTACCTCGACGAGCTGCCCAGGGAGGGGTCCATCGCGGCCCACGGGTTCCGCGACACCGAGCTCGAGGAGCAGGTCCTCGAGCTGACGCGCAACTTCGGCATCGGCGCCCAGTTCGGCGGCAAGTACTTCTGCCACGACGTCCGGGTGGTCCGGCTCCCCCGCCACGGCGCGTCGCTCCCCATCGCCATCGCCGTCTCCTGCTCGGCCGACCGCCAGGCGCTCGGGAAGATCACCCCCGAGGGCGTGTTCATCGAGGTCCTGGAGCGGGACCCAGCGCGGTTCCTGCCCGAGACGACCGACGAGCACCTCGAGGACGAGGGCGACGACGTCGTGCGGATCGACCTCAACCGCCCGATGGACGAGATCCGCGACGAGCTCACGAAATACCCTGTCAAGACACGGCTTTCGCTCTCCGGTCCCCTGGTCGTCGCCCGAGACATCGCGCACGCCAAGATCAAGGAGCGGCTCGACGCCGGCGACGGCATGCCTCAGTACCTCAAGGACCACGCCGTCTACTACGCCGGTCCGGCCAAGACGCCGGAGGGCTATGCGAGCGGCTCGTTCGGACCGACGACCGCGGGTCGGATGGACTCCTACGTCGACCAGTTCCAGGCGGCCGGCGGCTCGATGGTGATGCTGGCCAAGGGCAACCGCTCCAAGCAGGTCACCGATGCCTGCGACGCCCACGGCGGCTTCTACCTCGGGTCGATCGGCGGTCCGGCCGCCCGGCTGGCCCAGGACTGCATCAAGTCGGTCGAGGTGCTGGAGTACCCCGAGCTCGGCATGGAGGCCGTCTGGAAGATCGAGGTCGAGGACTTTCCCGCCTTCATCGTCGTCGACGACAAGGGCAACGACTTCTTCGCCTCCACCATCAAGCCGATGGCGAGGTCCATCCCCAAGCGACCGGGACTCCTGTGAGCGACACACCTGCCGTGAGCGAGAATGCTGACGTGAGCAACCCTGCTGCTGTGAACGACCCCACCTCTGCCCCCAGGGGATTCGACGACCTCCTGGCCGCGAACGAGGCGTTCGCCGCCCGCTTCACGCTCGGCGGCTTCGACGGCATCGCGCACCGCGGCGTCGCCGTGGTCACCTGCATGGACTCGCGCATCGACCCGCTGCGCATGCTCGGCCTGTCCCCGGGTGACGCCAAGATCTTCCGCAACCCCGGCGGGCGCATCACGGCCAACGCCCTCGAGGCGCTGGTCCTCGGCGTGCACCTGCTCGGGGTCGAGCGCATCCTCATCGTCCCCCACACCAGGTGCGCGATGGCCAGCAACACCGAGGCCGAGCTGCGCGAACGCGTGGGCGCGTCGGCGGGTCAGGACGCGTCCTGGCAGGGATTCCACGTCATCGACGACCAGCGCGAAGCTCTGCTCGCCGACGTGCGCGCCGTCCGTTCGCACCCCCTCATCGGCGACCAGGTCGCCGTGGGCGGCTTCATGTACGACGTCGACACCGGCCTGCTGTCGCGGGTGGTCTGACGCCCGCGGCATACCCGCGGGCCCGGACTCCCTCGAGATCAGACCTCTCGGCCGCACGGCAGCCCGGGACCAGCGAGAGCTGGGATCTCGGGTGGGAGGTCGCGAAGCGCCGTCAGGCGAGGGCGACGGTGACGTCGATGTTGCCGCGGGTGGCCTTGGAGTAGGGGCAGCGCTCGTGCGCGGCGTCGACCAGCTGCTGCGCGGTGCCGCGGTCGAGGCCGGGCACCTCGGCGACGAGCGCCACCGCGAGACCGACGCCCGTGTCGGTCTCGCCGAGCGTCACCGTCGCGGTGACGGTGGAGTCCGAGGTGTCCAGACCCATGGCGGTGGCCACCGAGTTGAGGGCGTTGCCGAAACACGCGGCGAAGCCTGCGGCGAACAGCGTCTCGGGGTTGGCCTTGGGGTTCGCCTTGCTGCCGGGCTTGCCCAGCTTGAGGTGGACGACGCCGTCCTCGCTCGTGACGTGTCCCGCGCGGCCGCCCTGAGCCGTGGCGGCGATGGAGTAGAGCGGTTCGGTCAGTGACTCGTGGGGCATGGTGCTCGCCTTCGGTGGGGTGACGGGTGGTGACATCCTCGGCTCACCAACCCGTCCTGACAACCGCCGCCCGACCACGGGCATTCCGGCGCCGCCGATCATGGTCGTTCCGCCGCGCGTCCATCCCGCCCGGTTCTACGCTGGGCGCATGCCGACGCCGCTGCGCTACCTCGTGATCGGCGGTGGGATCATCGGGCTGGCCGTCGCCGAGCGGCTGTGCCGAGACCACCCTGACGCCCACGTCACCCTGGTCGAGAAGGAGGACCGCTGGGCCGCCCACCAGACCGGGCGCAACAGCGGGGTGATCCACTCCGGGCTCTACTACGCGCCCGGTTCGAAGAAGGCGGTCATGTGCCGCAGCGGCGCGGCATCCATGGTCGCCTTCGCCGAGGAGGAGGGTGTCGCCCACGAGATCTGCGGAAAGCTCGTGGTCGCCACCCGCGAGGACGAGCTGCCAGGCTTGGCGCGCCTGCACGAGCGCGGGCTCGCCAACGGTCTCGTCGTCACCCGGCTCACCGGGGAGCAGGCGAAGGAGCACGAGCCGCACGTCAGCGCTGTCGCGGCCCTGCACGTGCCGGCGACGGGGATCATCGACTACGGCGCCGTGTGCGCGGCGCTCGTGCGACGCCTCCAGCGGGCGGGCGCCACCCTGATGCTGGGCGCCGAGGTGCTCGGAGCCGTCCGCTCAGGGGCGACGACGATCGTGCGCACCACGGCCGGTGACATCGCTGTCGACCTCGTCGTCGCGTGCGCCGGTCTGCACTGCGACGAGGTCGCCCGCCGTCTGGGTCATCAGCCCTCGGCCCGGATCGTGCCCTTCCGCGGCGAGTACTTCGAGCTGACACCCGAGGCCACGCCCCTGGTGCGCAACCTCATCTACCCGGTGCCCGACCCGGACTTCCCGTTCCTCGGTGTGCACCTCACGCGCGGCATCGGAGGGCACATCCACGCCGGGCCGAACGCCGTGCTCGCGTTCGCTCGAGAGGGGTACGACTGGCGCACGGTCAGGCTCCGCGAGCTGCGGGACACCTTGACCTATCCCGGCTTCTGGCGGCTCGCGGCGCGCAACTACCGCGCCGGGTCTGCGGAGGTCGCCCGGTCGCTCTCGCGCCACCGGTTCGCCGAGAGCCTGCGCCGCCTCGTGCCCGAGGTCCGCGACGAACACCTGGTGCCGGCCCCCGCAGGGGTGCGAGCCCAGGCCATGAAGCGCGACGGCTCACTGGTCGACGACTTCCTGATCGAGCGGTCCGGGTCGGTCGTGCACGTCCTCAACGCCCCCTCTCCGGCCGCGACCAGCTCCCTCGAGATCGCCGGGCACATCGTCGGCCTGCTCGCCGAATCCGCCTAGCCACCAACGCTTTACAGGCGCCTCGCTGCCCAACAGATGAGGTATGCCGGGCGGTGACCACCCGGCATACCTCGCCGTTGGCGTGACGTGACGTGACGTGACGTCAGAGGGTCAGGCGCGCCTTGACGACCTCGACGAGTCGGTCGGCGACGGCCTGGGCCTGCTCCTGCTCGCCGGCCTCGACCATGACGCGCACGACGGGTTCGGTGCCGGACTTGCGCAGCAGCACCCGACCGGTGCCGGCGAGCGCCACCTCCTCGGCCTTGACGGCCTGCTGGAGCTCCTCGTCGGACTCGACGCGCGACTTGTCGACGCCCTTGACGTTGATGAGCACCTGCGGGAGGCGACGCATCACGGTGGCCAGCTCGGAGAGGGGCTGACCGGTCTCGGCGACCCTGGCGGCCAGCATCAGGCCGGTGAGCACGCCGTCGCCCGTGGTGCCGTGGTCGAGGAAGATGACGTGGCCGCTCTGCTCGCCACCGAGGGAGAAGGACGACGCCCGCATGTCCTCCAGGACGTAGCGGTCGCCCACCGCGGTCTGCCGCATGGCGATCCCCTCGCGTTCCATGGCCTGGAGCAGACCCAGGTTGCTCATCACCGTGGCGACCAGGGTGTCCTGCGCGAGGGCTCCCCGCGACTTCAGCGACACCGCGAGGATGGCCATGATCTGGTCCCCATCGACCTCCGTGCCGTTGGCGTCGACGGCCAGGCAGCGGTCGGCGTCGCCGTCGTGGGCGATGCCCAGCGCGGCACCGCGGGCGATCACGGCAGCCTTGAGGTGGTCGAGGTGGGTCGAGCCGTAGCCGTCGTTGATGTTGAGGCCGTCGGGCTCGGTGCCGATCTCGAACACCTCGGCGCCGGCGAGCCGGAACACCTCGGGCGAGACCGAGCTCGCCGCTCCGTGGGCGCCGTCGATCACGACCTTGATGCCGTCGAGCCGGTTGGGCAGCACGGTCAGCAGGTGCGAGATGTAGCGGGTGTGCCCGTCGGGCATGGTCACGACCCGGCCGACGTTGGCCCCGGTGGGGCGGTCCCACTCCTGGTCGAGCCGCGCGGCGATCTCGTCCTCGATCCGGTCGTCCAGCTTGTGGCCACCCGCGGCGAAGAACTTGATGCCGTTGTCGGGCATGGCGTTGTGCGACGCCGACAGCATCACGCCGAAGTCGGCATGGGTGTCCGCGGTGAGGAACGCGATGGCAGGCGTCGGCAGCACGTTCGCGTGGTAGACGTCGACCCCGGCCGAGGCCAGGCCCGCGATCACTGCGGCGGAGAGGAACTCGCCCGAGGCGCGGGGATCCCGGCCGACGACGGCCTTGGGGCGCCGACCGGCGCGACGGGCGTCGTCACCGAGGACGTGCGCTGCGGCCACACTGAGGCGCAGCGCCAGCTCGGCCGTGATGTCGACGTTCGCGAGGCCGCGAACACCATCGGTACCGAAGAGTCGTGCCGTTGTGGGCATGAAGGGGAGCCTTTCCGACGATCAGGGTGCGCACCCGGCATACCTCGTCGGCCTGGCCGGGCGCGCGGACGCAACTGCTGCGAACCTACTCCTGACAACGCCGCAGGCGGCACCCGAGTTGTCGGGTGCCGCCTGGGGCGGTGCTGCTGGCAGGAGCCAGGATCAGCGCTTGGAGTACTGGGGCGCCTTGCGGGCCTTCTTGAGACCAGCCTTCTTGCGCTCCGGGACGCGGGCGTCACGGGTGAGGAAGCCGGCCTTCTTGAGCGCCGGACGGTTCAGCTCCTCGTCGATCCCGTTGAGCGAGCGCGCCACGCCGAGGCGGACCGCGCCGGCCTGGCCGGAGGGGCCACCACCGTGGACGCGCACGAGCACGTCGTAGGCACCGTCGAGCTCGAGCAGCGTGAACGGCTCGTTGACGATCTGCTGGTGGACCTTGTTGGGGAAGTACTGCTCGAGCGTGCGCCCGTTGATCTTCCACTCGCCGTTGCCGGGGACGATGCGCACGCGGGCGATGGCCTGCTTGCGTCGACCGGTCGCGGCACCGGGCGCCGTGGCGCTCGCGCGACGCGTGGGCTCGTCGGAAACGGGGCCCTCGGACTCGGAGGTGTACTCGGTCAGCTCGACCTCGTCACCCTCGACAGGGGTCTCAGTGTTGATGTCAGTCACAAGAAATCCTTACTGGGAGACCTGGGTGATCTCGAACGGGACGGGCTTCTGGGCGCTGTGCGGGTGCTCGGAGCCGGCGTAGACCTTGAGGTGGGTCAGCTGCTCACGACCGAGCGTCGTGTGCGGGAGCATGCCGCGGACGGCCTTCTCCACGGCCTTGGCCGGGCTCTTGGCGAGCAGCTCGGTGTAGGAGGTGCTCTTGAGGCCGCCCGGGAAGCCGGAGTGGCGGTAGGCCTTCTTCTGCTCGAGCTTGGCGCYGGTGAGGGCGACCTTCTCGGCGTTGATGATGATGACGAAGTCGCCACCGTCAACGTGCGGGGCGAACGTGGTCTTGTGCTTGCCGCGCAGGAGGATCGCGGTCTGGCTCGCCAGTCGACCCAGGACGATGTCCGTGGCGTCGATGACGTGCCAGGTGCGAGTGACCTCGGCCGGCTTGGGGGTGAAGGTGCGCAAGGTAATGGCCCTTTACTGCTGGTGAAGTGATGATGATGGACTCGTATGCCGTGTGCGCCCGAGGCGCGCGATCCGTGACCGGACCGCTGGGTGAGCGCCTGTCGAGGGCGCACGGCACAACAGTGGTCAATGTTACGGGGAAGAGGGACGTGTCCCCAAATCGCCTCAGGCCGGGGCCTACAAGGCCTCTGACCTGCGGAAACAACGGTGCACACTTCCTATGCAGAATACTTGTGCATTCATAGTGTGCAAAGGTATTGTGCACGCATGACCACCTCTCGCACCCAGATCGGCGACCTGACCGGGCTGCGCCTGGACGCCGCCGCCCTCAAGGTCCTCGCCCACCCGCTGCGCTCGCGGCTGCTGAGTGCGCTGCGGACCAACGGGCCCGCCACGGCGACGGACCTGGCCACCCACCTCAGGACCAACTCGGGCGCGACGTCCTACCACCTGCGCAAGCTCGAGTCCGTGGGCCTGGTCGCGGACACCGGCAAGGGCGAGGGCAAGCGCCGGCTCTGGGAGGCCGCGACCGACTTCCACACGTGGGACGCGAGCGACTTCGAGGGCGACGAGGACTCCGAGACCGCGCTGAGCTGGCTGGTCCGGGACTACTCCCGCCACTTCGCCGAGAAGTTCGACCAGTGGCTCGACGTCGAGGCGACCTGGCCGTCGGCCTGGCGGGACGCCGCCGGCATGAGCGACAACTTCGTCATCGCCACCCCCGAGCAGGTCGAGTCCCTCAAGACCGAGATCGACGAGCTCCTCCTGAAGTACCGCCGCGTCGGCCAGGGCAATCCCGAGGCCCGTCGTCTGGCCGTCTACTCCGCCATCTACCCCCTCGACCTCGACCGCACTCCGCGCGGGAAGGACCAGTCGTGACCACCCTCTCCCCCACTGCGGCCAAACGCGTCTTCCTGGTCCTCAGCACGACCCGGTGGCTCCCGGTCGGCTTTGTCGTCGGCATCTTCACCCTGGTGGCCCGCGAGCGGGGACTCACGATCGAGCAGATCACGCTCTACATGACCGCGCAGGGGATCATGGTCCTCCTGCTCGAGCTCCCGACCAGCGGGTTCGCCGACGCCCTGGGCCGGCGTCCGCTGCTGCTGGTCGCCGGCGTGGTCAACATCGGCGCCGGTGTGGCCTTCCTCTTCGCCCAGTCGTTCTGGCAGTTCGCCCTGGCCGCCGGTCTGATGGGTGTCTACCGGGCGCTCGACTCCGGCCCCCTCGAAGCCTGGTACGTCGACACGGTCCACGAGCGGGAGCCGGGCGCCGACGTCCATCGCGCCATGTCGGCGCAGGGTGTGCTGGTCGGGATCGGCATGGGCGGCGGCGCCCTGGTGTCCGGTGGCCTCATCGCCTGGCACCCGTTCCGCGAGTCCAGCGCCCTCCTGCTGCCCGTCCAGGTGTTCGTGGCGTTGTGCGTGGTGCACCTGTTCGCCACCACCGTGCTGCTGCGCGAGACCCCGCGCAGCGACAGTCGGCTGCGGAACAGGCTGAGCGACTCCGTCCGGGAGACACCGGCCGTGGTGCGTGGCGGGCTGCGCCTGGTGACGCGCAACCCGGTGCTGGCCGGTCTGGTGCTGGTCGAGCTCTTCTGGGTCATCGGGATGATGGCCTACGAGACGCTGATGCCGCTGCGGCTGTCCGACCTGCTCGGCTCGGAGGCACGGGCCGGCGCGTGGATGGGCCCGGCGGCGGCCGGGGGCTGGGCGCTGTTCTCTGTCGGGTCGTGGCTCGGCGGGCGCGCCGCCGACCGCTTCGGGCTGGTGCCGGCCGCCGTGCTCGGTCGCGTGCTCAACGGGCTCGGCGTCGTGGCGATGGGCCTGGTCCTGGGACCTGCCGCCCTCATCGGGGCCTACCTCGTGACCTACTCGCTGCACGGAGCTGCCAGTCCGGCCTACATGGGCCTGATGCACCGCGAGGCGAGTGCGAAGAACCGGGCGACGATCCTGTCCCTGGGCTCCCTCGTCATGCAGGCGGGTGGCGCCGTGGCGGGTCCGCTCCTGGGCCTGCTGGCTGCGCACACCTCGATCGCGACCGCCATGGTCGTCGCCGGGGCCATCAGCACCCTCGGCTTCGTCTGCTTCCTCCCGGCCTGGCGCCGGGGGCGCACCCAGCCGGTCGAGGAGCTCGAGGTCGAGGACGCCGCCACTACCCCGTGAGCCATCGGGAGAGGATGGGGCATGCGCAGGTTCCTCCTCGGCCTCCTCACCGGACTGCTGGCCGCCGTCCTCCTCCTCGTGGCAGGGGTGGCCGCCCTGGTGCTGTCGGTCCCCCAGGACGAACCGCCGGCGAGCCCGCCGCCGGTGGCCATCCCCGGAGCACCCTCGCGGCTCGGCCAGGGCCAGACCTGGCTCTCGACGGTCGCCCTCGACAGCGCCGCCGTCCTCACGGCTGACGGCCCACTCACCGATGTGCACGCCACCGGGCGCGAGGTGAGCCTCACCGAGGCGGGTCTGACCGCAGGCAGCCTGACCATCGACGCCGTCCTCCCGTTCGCGTCCGCCGGAGCGCAGGTGGGTGACGGTGTGGTGCTGTATGCCGCGGGGTCGGGCCGCGCGGGCCTGCGCCGCACCGTGACGCTGCTGGGTCGCGACGTGCCTGTGACGGCGACGGGCACGGTGCGCGCCGTGGACGGCCTGCTCGTGATCGAGCCAGAGACGGTGGACCTGGGTGGTCCGGACCTGCTGAACACCGCGGCCTCGGCTGCCGTGCGGCAACTCGTGACCGTCCGTGAGCAGGTCGAGGGGCTGCCCCAGGGCATGCGCCTGACCAACGTTGAGGTGGTCACCGGAGGGTTCCGCGTCCACCTCGAAGGCCGTCGCATCTCCCTGGTCAGCTAGCTACTCACTCGCCGCGAACCCAACCTCACCGGCGCCCGTCCCATCCCCACCCCCGTCTTCGACAGCAACCTTTGCTAGCAACCTTTGCCAGCAACCTTTGCCAGCAACCTTTGCTAGCAAAGGAAACTCGCTGAGGGACAGGTTGCAACCTGTCCGCCGACCAGCAACCTTTGCTAGCAAAGGTTGCTGGTCGGGGGCGGAGGCCCTACTCGCTGGTCACCGTGGTGAGGTGCGACACCGAGTCGAAGCTGAAGGTCGTCGTCGCGCCGGCAGCGGGCACGGTCAGCGGGATGTTGGCCGGGCCACCGCCGTCGCCGTAGCTCTCGGTGAACGACAGCGCGTAGGCCACCTTGAACTCGTAGCTGCCAGCGGGGATCAGCTTCGTGGACCACGTGAAGACACCGTCACCGTCCTTGTCCTGCAGCCACGGGCGCATGCAGGCGGGCTGCCAGTCGGCGGAACAGCCGAGCTCGGACTGGAAGGTGCCGGGTGCCGTGACTATCAGCCCCTGCTCGTCGGAGGTCGCCCAGTGCGTCGTGGGGTCGTAGTAGAACGTCACGGTGCCGTCGTCCGTGTCGTAGGAGATGTTCGCGCCGTCGCGAATTCCCTTGTCGCCGTAGTTCTCCGTCCAGCTGCCATTGAGGGCGGCCTTGTAGGAGTAGGACCCTGCGGGGAGGGTGAAGGCCTTCTTCCAGATGCCGTCGTTGGTGTCGAAGGCCAGGATGGCCTGGGTGCACGCAGGCAACCAGTCCTCCGAGCAACCCATCTCCGAGTTGTGCGTGCCGGCCACCGTGACGCTGGTCGGCTGAGTGGCCCGTGGGTCACCGTTGTCGATGACGGGCTGGGGCGGGTTGGCGACGACCGCCCAGGTGGAGTCGGCAGCGACCCGACCAGCGGCGTCCTTGGTGACGGCGCGGTACTCGAGGTAGGTGTCGACCGGGAAGCCCGAGACGTCGTGGAACACGCGGAACGGCGCGTTGTCGTCGGTGCCCAGGGTCGTCCAGGTCGACGTCCCGACCGGCCGGTAGAGGAAGGTCGTCTGGGCGAACGTGCTGGCCTGGACCTTCGCCGTGACCTCGGCACGGCCGTAGATGCCGTGGCCACCGTCGGCGCCCACCACCTCGGCCTGGACGGTCGGGGCGGCACCGGAGGTGGCGATGGCCTTGTTGGCCCTCCACACGCTCACCGTGAGCGGCGGGACGGTGACGGTGAGCGACCCGTCGGCCTTCGGCTTCGCCGAGGTGTCCGTGCCGAAGGCCGGCGTGAACACCACGCCGCTGCCCTTGCTCCACGTGGGGAACGTGGCCGTGGCGACCTTGGTGTCGTTGTTGGCCGCGACGACGTACTCGACCTTCTGTCCGGCGTCGACGCGGGACACCGCGAAGATGCCGGCGCCGTCGGCGGCATACCTGGTGACCTGGGCACCGTCGGCGAGGGCAGGGTGCTTGGCCCGCACCTGGGACAGCGCCGCGATGTGCTGGTAGATCGGGTTGGTGGTGCCGTACCGGTCCATCGAGCCGTCAGGGCCGCCGAGGACGGTCTCGTTGTTGTAGAGGGCGACCTTGCTGGCGAACATGTCCTCGCGGGCTGCCTGGTCACCACCGGTGCTCACGAAGCCCTGCTCGTCGCCGTAGTAGGTGACCGGGTTGCCGCGCGTCGTGAACATGAGCGAGTCCGCGAACTGCACCCGCTTGAGGTGCTCGGCCTCGGTGGTCGCCGAGTCCTTGAGGAACATCGCGACGCGGCCCATGTCGTGGTTCCCGAGGAACGTCGGCAGCTGGTAGGCGTTGCTGTCGGCGTCGGTGTACCAGTCGTCCTTGGCGAAGAAGTCGGCCAGGGTCTTGGCGGGCCTGCCCTTGGCGAAGTCGACGCCCTGCTGCTGGAACCCGAAGTCGAGGGTGGCCTGGAGCTTGCCTGCCGTCGTGTACTCCGACATCACCGCGGGGTTGCCGTCGAAGACCTCGCCGAAGGCGAAGAAGTCCTGCTTCCCGGCCTGCTTGGCATGGCCGAGGATGTCGGGGATGAACTTCTGCCAGAACTCGAGGTTCACGTGCTTGACGGTGTCGATGCGGAACCCGTCGATGCCGAAGTCGACCCACTTGTTGTAGATGTCACCCATGCCCTTGACGACCTCGGGGCGCTCGGTGAACAGGTCGTCCAGACCGGAGAAGTCGCCATAGGTCGAGGACTCGCCGGCAAAGGTCGAGTCACCGCGGTTGTGGTACATCAACGGGTTGTTCAGCCACGACGGGACCTTGGCGGTGTCGCCACCCGGGTGGAAGAAGGGCACGTAGGGGAACGACGTCGCCGGGTTCATCTCCGGGAACGTCTTGTCGATGTAGGCACGGTCGTCGAAGGTCGTGCCGGAGGCGTCCTCGTAGGGGAACCTGCCCTTCGACCGGTAGGTGTACTTTCCGCCCTCGTAGTCGATGACGTCGGCCGTGTGGTTCGTGATGATGTCGAAGAAGACCTTCATGCCCTTGGCGTGGGCCGCGGCGATCAGCGACTTCATGTCGGCGTTGGTGCCGAGGTGCGGGTCGATCTGCGTGAAGTCGGTGACCCAGTAGCCGTGGTACCCGGCGCTCTCCTGCCCCGGGCCACCCTGCACGGGCTTGTTCTTGAAGCTCGGCGTCAGCCAGATCGCAGTGGTGCCAAGGCCTTTGATGTAGTCGAGCTTGCTCTCGACGCCCTTGAGGTCGCCACCGTGGTAGAAGCCCTTGGCGGTCGGGTCCAGGCCCGTCGTGAGGGGTCCACCCGTCAATCCACCGGCGTCGTTGGCCGCGGAGGCGTTGGCGAACCTGTCGGCCATCACGAAGTAGAAGCGCTCACGGGTCAGCGACGAGCGCAGCGAGCTCTTCGCGTATGCCGCGTCGGCGGCCGTCGTTCCCCCGGCCAGGTCCGCGGGTGCGAAGGAGACCACGTGGCTCGTGTCGTCGTAGCTGAACGCCACCCGCATCGGGCTCAGCAACGTGAGCGAGAGGTTCGCTCCGTCGGGCTTGCCGCCCACGCCGTAGTTGACCGCCCACGAGTCGTTGATGGCGACCTTGAAGGCCCACGTCCCGGCCGGCACCGTGAAGGTGCTGGCAAACGTGTCCGTGGCGCCCACCCGGGCGAGCTTCGAGCTGTCGCACGGCGGCGACCAGTCCTCGGCACAGCCCAGCTCGGTCTGCAGGTCCCCGACGAGCGTGACCGTGGCGGTCGGTGGAGCCGCCACCGCGGGCACTCCGGCCACCACCCCCGAACCGATCGCGAGGGCTGCTCCCAGCAGGACGGCATACAGACGGCGTGGACCTGGCATGTGCTGCTCCTCCGAGGTCGCGGCGCGACTCCTTCGGCGCGCTGCGGTGTCTCGCACGCTAGCTGCGAAAACCTTTACACGCATCTCCACGGTGACGCCCCGAGGCGGGCGCTCAGCGGGCGCGGGCCACCCGCCCCTCGTCCCAGACCGGTTCGTCCGATTCGTAGACCCTGCCGTCCGCACCGAACACGAGGAACCGGTCGAAGCCACGGGCGAACCACCGGTCGTGGGTGACGGCGATGACGGTCCCCTCGAAGGCCTCGAGCCCCTCCTCGAGGGCCTCGGCGGAGTGCAGGTCGAGGTTGTCGGTCGGCTCGTCGAGCAGCAGGCAGGTCGCGCCGGACAGCTCGAGCAGGAGGATCTGGAACCTCGCCTGCTGGCCACCCGAGAGCGAGTCGAAGGTCTGCTCGCTGGCGCGGGCCAGACCGTACCGGTCGAGGACCCGGGCCGCCTCCTCCCGGGGACGTCCCGTGCGGTGCTCGTCGCCGCGGTGCAGGATCTCGAGCAGCGTGCGGCCGACCAGTGCGGGCTGCTCGTGGGTCTGGGCGAACCAACCCGGCCGGACCCGCGATCCGAGCCGCAGCCGACCCGTGTGGGTCACCGAGGCGGGCTGGATGTCGCCGACCGGGCGGTGCTCGGCGTCGGGGTCGCTGCCGCCGCAGGCGACCAGGCGCAGGAAGTGCGACTTGCCCGAACCGTTGCTGCCCAGGACCGCCACGCGTTCGCCGAACCAGATCTCGAGGTCGAACGGCTTCATCAGGCCAGTCAGCTCGAGCTGCTCGGCGATGACGGCGCGCTTGGCGGTGCGGCCACCCTTGAGCCGCATCCGGACGTTCTGTCGCGGGGGCACGGCCTCGGGCGGGCCGGCTTCCTCGAACCGCCGCAGCCGCGTCTCCGCGGCCTGGAGCTTGGGCGCCATGTCGGAGTTGTAGGCCGCCTTCTGGCGGTACATGATCACCAGCGCCTTCAGCTTGGCCTGCTCCTCGTCCCAGCGGCGGCGCAGCTCCTCCAGCCGCGAGTTCCGGTCCTCGCGGGCCTGCTGGTACGTCGCGAACCTGCCCGGGTGCACCCACAGCGTCGACCCGGCGCCGCCGGGCTCGAGGGTCGCGACCCGCGTGGCCACCCGGTTGAGCAGCTCGCGGTCGTGGCTGACGAACAGCACCGTCTTGGGCGAGGCGATCAGCTGGTCCTCCAGCCACCGCTTGGCGGGCACGTCGAGGTAGTTGTCCGGCTCGTCGAGCAGCAGCACCTCCTCGGGGCCGCGCAGCAGCGCCTCGAGGACCACCCGCTTCTGCTCGCCACCCGACAGGGTGGTGACCTTGCGCCACTGGGCCTTGTCGAACGGCATACCGAGGGCTGCCACGGTGCAGACGTCCCACAGCGTCTCGTAGTCGTAGCCACCCACGTCGCCCCACGTGACCAACGCCTGCGCGTAGGCCATCTGGTCGGCCTCGCTGTCGCGCTCCATCATCAACAGCTCGGTGCGGTCGATCTCGGCGGCCGACCGTCGCAGCGGCTCCGGCGCCACCGACAGCAGCAGGTCGCGCACCGTCGAGTCGTCGCGCACCGACCCCRCGAACTGGCGCATCACCCCCAGGCCGCCGGAGCGGRTCACCGCACCCTCGTGGGCGACCAGGTCCCCGGCGATGATCCGACCGAGCGTCGTCTTGCCGGTGCCGTTGGGACCGATGAGCGCGACCTTGGCGCCCTCCCCCACCCGGAGCGAGACGTCGCTGAGCAGCGGTCTGCCGTCGGGCAGGGTGAAGTTCACGGTGTTGATGTCGAGGTGTCCCACGGGTCAAGGGTGCTCTACCCGACCCCCGCGCGTCATCTCAGTTGTCCGGCCGGGCGAACCGGGACAAAAGGACTAGACAACCTTAAAGGCTTGGCCAAGTTGGTCAGGGGCGCTGCGGTGGCCCCCGATGATGGCGAGGTCGTCGAAAGGACAACCCGTGCCCCGCCCCGCCTCTGCCCTGCGCTCCGTGGCCATGGTCGCCCTCGTGGCGATCGTGGGTGCCGTGGTTGTGACGGTGGCAGGTCAGGCGATGGCTGCGCCGCTGGCCGCGGTGGACCGCACGGGTCGCCCCGCCGCCGCACGAGCCCTGTGGGTCTGGGACACCTCCGACCCGCAGGCGGTCGTCACCCTCGCGACGACGCGCGGCATCGGGCAGCTGTATGCCGCCGTGCCCCCGAACGTGGACCGCTCGCCACAGCTCGCCCAGCTCCAGCAGCTCGTCGCCCTGGCCGACTCGGCCGGGTTGCGCGTCGACGCCCTGGGTGGCGACCCGGGCTGGGTCGACAACCCGGCGTGGGTGGTCACCAACTGGCTGCAGCCGGCGCTCGCGACCGGTCTGTTCACCGGCGTCCACGTCGACATCGAGCCCTACACGACCCCGGCCTGGACGAAGAACCGCAAGGCCGTCGTCAAGAAGTACCTCGCGACCCTCGACACCCTCCGTACCGCTGCGACGGGCGCGCCGATCGAGGCGGACATCCCCTTCTGGTTCGACGAGATCACCGTCAACGGCTCGACCCTGGACCGCGAGATCATGCGACGCACCGATGCCGTCGCCGTGATGGCCTACCGCAACCACGCCGACGGACCGGACGGCACGATCGCCCTGGCCTCGGCCGAGGTGGCCGCGGGCGCCCAGCTCGGCCGCCCCGTGCGGATCGGCCAGGAGACGAACGTCCTGGGCGTCGACCCGACCGAGGTCAAGCAGACCTTCGCCGGAATGACCCGCACCCAGATGGAGGTCCAGCTGGCCGCAGTCACGGCGGCCTTCTCGACCTCGCCCGCCTTCGCCGGTCTGGCGATCCACGACTCACGCGGCTACGCGTCCCTGGCTCCCTGAGCCCCGGGGCGAGCCGGCCTGCTCCCGCC
>NZ_JBFUEP010000041.1:0-43902 GCF_056403895.1 Pedococcus sp. P2_E5 | reverse complement strand
CCGACGGCGTCGGTTGCCGATCACGGCAGATTCCAGGCGAGGGGGCGGTGACAGTGGCAGAACAGGTCCGGCCTGCGGCGAAGCGGGTCACGACGGCCGACATCGCCCGCGCCAGCGGCGTGTCCCGTGCCACGGTCAGCTACGTCCTGAACAACGTGGAGGGGCGCCAGATCTCCGACTCCACCCGCGAGACGGTGCTGGCCACCGCCCGCCGGCTGGGGCACATCCCGCACGGCCCTGCGCGATCCCTGCGCCTGGGGCGCAGCCCCATCGTCCTGGCCCTCGTCCAGGCTTACGCCATCGGCTATGTCGCCGACCGGATCGTCGAGGAGCTCGACCGGGCGCTGACCGCGCGCGGCTTCGTCCTCATGGTCCACCGGTTCGAGCCGGACGCCCGGCCGCTGACCGAGTTGTGGGGCCTCGTCGCCCCCGAGCTCATCGTCAGCATGGCGGGCCTGCGGCTCGACGACCTCACCGACCTGCCTGCCTCGGTCAAGCTCGAGCGGATCCAAGGGGTGTTCCCGCACGCCCGCGCGGGGCGGATGCAGGTCGAGTACCTTGCCTCCAAAGGACACCGTCGACTGGGCTATGCGCACGTCGACAACCCGCTCGTCGAGCTGATCGCGGCCGACCGGCGCGACGGGGCGGAGAGGGCCCGCGACGAGCTCGGCCTGCCGCCGTTCGTCGAGCACCGGTTCGCCATCACGGACCTGGACGCCGCGTTCGCGGCCCTCGACGACTGGACCAGCGGCCCCGACCCGGTCACCGCAGTGTGCTGCCACAACGACGAGATCGCGCTCCTGCTGATGTCAGCCATGCAGACCCGTGGGCTGCGGGTCAACAAGGACCTGGCGCTGATCGGGGTGGACAACATCCCCCTCTCGCGCGCGAGCGTCACGACGATCGAGATCAATGTCCCGCTCTACACCGAGGTCATCGTCGAGCGGGTCCTGGGGGCCATCGACGGCATGGACGCGCAGCCCGTGCAGGACCACGATGACTACCTGCGCCTGATCGTGCGCGACACCGCCTGACGGCGGTCGCGCGAGGGCAAGCGTCCGTCGCCTCGGTGCAAGAGTCGCCGGTGGTCGGGGCGAAAGGATCGTGGGAACTCGGAAGGGAGTGTTCCCCGATGCCTCACGCACGGCCCGGCACCATGAGCCTGGTGCTGTTCTACAGCCCGTTCGGTCGCCTGAACTACAGCTGGCGACGCCCGAGCAGTCGTGTCGAGCAGGTCATGACGCTGGACTACATCGCTCGCACCGCCCAGCTGGCCGAGGCAGCCCGCTTCGACGCGATCTTCCTGGCCGACAAGGTGTGTCGCGATGGCACGGACCTGATGCAGCTCGAACCTCTGACGACCTTGGGCGCACTGAGTGCGGTGACCAGCCGCATCGGACTCGTCGCCACCGTGTCGACCAGCTTCTCCGAGCCGTACAACGTCGCGCGCATGCTGGCCCAGATCGACTTCCTGTCCGCTGGCCGAGCCTCGGTCAACATCGTGACCTCGACCGAGGGGGAGCAGAACTTCAACGGCGAGCTCCCGCCCAAGGGGGAGCGGTACGCCATCGCGCAGGACTGGCTCGACGTGGTCACGGGTCTGTGGGACGCGTGGAGCGACGACGCCGTCGTCGCCGACCGTGCCGTGGGCACCTGGTCGGACGAGACCAAGATCGTCGCCCCACGCCACCAGGGCCCCTACTTCCAGGTTGAGGGGCCCATGACCCTGCCGCGGTCGCCCCAGGGGCGGCCGGTCGTGGTGCAGGCCGGGCAGTCACCCGAGGGAATGGCGTTCGGGGCGCGCAACGCCGACATCATCTTCACCGCGAAGAGCGACCTCGACCTCGCCAGGGACTTCTATGCCCGGACGAGGGCGAACGTCGCGGCCCATGACAGGGACGCGGACGCGGTGCGGATCCTCCCGGGGGTCGTCCCGATCGTGGGGAGCAGCGAAGCGCAGGCACAGGACATCGCGGCAGAGGTCGCCGACCTCTACACCATGGACGAGGGACTGAAGTTCCTCAGCAAGCTGCTGCTGGACATCCGGCTCGACGACCTGCCCCTGGACGAGCCCATCCCGGAAGACCGGCTGCCCGCGCTCGAGCAGGCAGCCACGAGTCCCAACCTCCACGCCAGCAGGTACCCGAACCTCCACCGCGTCGTCACCGAGGAACGGCCCACCGTCCGCGAGCTCATCAGGAGCCGCGCCAAGGCCACGGGTCACCAGTTCCAGGTCGGCACCGTGGCTTCGATCGCGGACGACATGCAGCACCGGTACGAGAGCCACGCGTGCGACGGCTTCACGATCATCCCGCCCTACATGCCCGAAGGCTTCGACCGGATCGCCACCGAGCTGGTCCCAGAGCTGCAGCGGCGCAGGCTGTTCCGTACCGAGTACCCGGGCACGACATTCCGGGACACCCTGGGCCTCAAGCGGCCGGCGGTGCTGCGATGAGCGCCAACCAGGGTAAGGCGATCGAGGTGGACGGCACCAGTGTCCAAGGCGGTGCGAACCTCGTGGGGGGGCTCTCGTCGGACGAGTTCAGGTCGGCGTTCGGGGACTACCCCGCAGGTGTCGCCGTCATCACCGCGGACGCCGGCCAGGGGCCGGTCGGCCTCACGGCGACGTCACTGTTCTCGATCAGCTCCGAGCCGCCCATCCTGGGGTTCGCCGTCTCGGACCACTCCTCGTCGACCCCCACCATCCGCCGTGCCGACACGGTCGTCGTCCACCTTCTCGACGGGTCGCTGGTCCACATAGCCAAGCTGTGTGCGACCAGCGGTGTGGACCGGTTCGCGGACACGAGCATCTGGTCGCGCCTGGCAACCGGTGAGCCCTACTTCGTGCGGGCGCCGCGGTGGATCCGCGGCCGCGTCGTGGGCCGGATGAGGGCGGGGACGTCGACGGTGCTGGCCGTCCACGCGCTCGAGGCGACTCTTCTGGCCCGCACGACGGGGCCGATGGTCTACCACAACAGGACATGGCACAAGCTCAGCGTCGACTCGGTCATCCCCGGTGACTGACATCGACCGGCTCGGGGGAGCCCCCACGACGTTCGCGGCGCCGGCGCGCGAGCTCGTCCCCCTGAGTGGCTTCGCCCACGAGCCCCTCGCCGAGCTCGCGGACATACTGCCGCGCGTCGTCGCGGCGCAGGGAGGTGGCGGTGCCGCGCTGTCCGTCTATCGCGACGGCCAGCCCCTCGTCGACCTGGTGGCGGGGGAGTACCGCCCCGATGCCTTGCAGCTGGTCTTCTCGGTCTCGAAGGCCGTGTCGGCCGTCATCGCCCTCCGGTTGCACCACGCCGGTGTCCTCGACCTCGACGCCCCCTTGGCCGATGTCTGGCCCGAGTTCGCCCGAGCGACGACGCGCACGATCACCACCCGTATGGTGCTCGCGCACACCTCAGGCATCCCGTCGGTCGTCGTCCAGCACTCGCTGGCCGAGCTTGCAGCCGGCGCCGAGGAGGACTCGGTCGCCCGGCAGGACCCCTTCTGGGAGCCGGGGACGCGCCATGGCTACCACGCCTTCACCTTCGGCACGCTGCTCGACGGAGTGGTCCGCCGAGCGCTGGGACGCACGATCGGGGAGCTGACGGCAACCGAGCTGGCCGCCCCCTTGGGCCTGGACCTGTGGATCGGGCTGCCCGAGTCGCTGTTGCCTCGGGTGCAGCCCGTGCTGCGCCCGAGGGCCGCCACCACGCAGCGGGCGACCCAAGGCGTCGACCCAGCCCTGCCCCTCGGGCAGATCGGCCGACTGGCCGCCAGCACCGACGTCTACAACGACCCGCTGCTCATGACTGCCGGGTTTCCCGCAGTGGGCGGCGTGGCCGGCGCCCGTGACCTGGCCCGCGTCTTCGCGGCCGTCATCGGGCCCGTGGACGGCATCCGGCTCATGGACGAGCCGACCCTGCAGGCCATGGTCGAGCCGCGGTCCGACGGCATCGATGCCGTCCTCGCCATCCCGATCCGGTTCGGCTCGGGAGTGCAGCTGCCGTTTCCCCAGCTTCCGATGCTCGGACCCACGTCGTTCGGGCACGAGGGCGCCGGCGGGTCTGCCGTGGTCGTGGACCGCGAGCTCGGCGTCTCGGTCGGCTACACGACCTCGATGTTCCCGCCGATGATGGGGTCCGGCGTCGGGTTCGACACCCTCTTGGCCACCATCCGCCATTGCCTCACCCGTTGACCCACCACCTCAGGGAGAACCCATGAACGCCCCGCTGATCGAGCACGTCGGCATCCTCGTGCCCAACATCGAGGAGGCGATCGAGCTGTGGACCCGGATCACCGGGTACACGTTCAGTCCCATCGGCCGGTACCGCACCGATCGCTACGTGGACTCCAGTGACGAGTCGCCTCACCACCACGACGCCCGTATGTCGTTCTCCAAGGAGGGTCCACCCCGGATCGAGCTGTTGGAGGTCACGGGTGAGGGCACGCACGGGCCGGAGCAGCTCGGTGTGCACCACCTCGCATTCATGGGCACCAAGGACCCCGCGGGTCGCATGCGCGACCTCGCCGAGCTGGGCGTCGGGGGAGACGGCACGGTGTATGACGACCAGGGACGAGTGCTGCTGTGCTTCACCGACAAGGCGGACCTCGGCGGAGTCCGCATCGAGTTCGTCTCACCCCTGCCTGCGCCGACCGTCGCGGATGACGGTGGCCTGCTGTGGGTCGACCCGGCCACTGGTCGCAACAGCCTGTGGGGCCCGCCGGTCGATGCCGAGGCAGACGCTGTCGCGCCCTGAGGTCCCACGGGCCGGAGGTGGGACGGCCCCACCCAACGGGTGTCCCAGGCGTCGGTCAGGGGCGGGCCGCCTCAGGCTCGACCGGGTCGAGCCACTGGGTGTCACCTGAAGCCGTCACCGCGAGGTGGACGAACGGGGTGTCGTCCGTGGCTCCGTGCCAATGGGGAACGCCGGGCAGGACGTGGACCCAGTCCCCAGCACGTAGGACCACGGGCTCCTCGAGGCCTTCCCACTGGAGCAGGCCCTGGCCCTCCACGACGACGAGCGCCTGCTCTCCGGTGTGGACGTGCCAGTGGGAGCGCGCGCCGGGCGCGTACTCGAACCGGCTGCCGCGCAACCCGCCCTCCCTGACCTCGGGGAGCACGTCCTGGCCGACGACCTCGCCGGCGAACCGGGCTGCTCCTCCCTCCTCGCGCGGGACGGACGCGTCATTGACGATGGGAAAGGACACGGCGGAAACCACGCTGTCGTCGTTCACGCCCACGATGTTTGCACACGCGGGCGGGCGCCCGGCGATGCGCGCCGGACCCCACGGCATACCCACGGGTCCATGCCGGCCACCGCCACCCAGGGCACAGGCTGACGCGGTGGCGCTCAGCCAGGATGCGGTCGTGGAGCGAGCGCCAGTCACGTCGGAAGGCTGTGAGGGGCGAGAGCGGGAGTTCGCCGCAGGGTGCGGGTCAGGCATGCTGCGGCGAGCAGCAGCAACAGCGCCAGTGAGCTGACCGCCGGCCAGCCGGCGGCGTCCCACGCGGTGCTGCCCAGGTTGCCGAACACCGAGGACCCGGCGTAGTAGGCGCACAGGTAGAACGCGGCGGCCTGGCTTGCGCTGGCGCCCACGAGGTGTGCACGAGCGGCCACCCATCCGCTGGCCAGCCCGTGGACGATGAAGAACCCGGCCGTCAGCCCGGCCAGGCCGATCACGATGGTGGGCAGCCACGGGCCAAGGGTAAGCAGGACGCCCGCGATCGCCAGGACGCATCCCGTGGGCAGGATCGTGCGGCGCCCGAACCGGTCGGCGAGCAGCCCGGAGACCACGGAGCTCGCAGTGCCGAAGAGGTAGACGAGGTAGACCAGGCTGACGGCGCCGAGACCGAGGTGGTGCGGCCCACTGGTGAGGCGGAAGCCCAGCGCGTTGTAGACGGCGACGAGTGCTCCTACCGCGCAGGCACCCAGCAGGTAGAGCGCGCGCAGCGCGGGGTCGGTGAGTGCTGCTCGGGACATTGCCACCAGACCGAGTCGGCCGCGAGCCCGCCTGTGGAAGTGCTGCGACGGCGGCAATGCGATGGTCATGACCAGGGCGCAGCCCAGCGCGAAGAGGCCCGCGGCGGCCACGGCCCAGCGCCAGCCGTGGGCGTCCGCGATGGGAGCGGTCAGCAGGCGACTGGCCATCCCGCCGAGTGCGGTGCCCCCGATGTAGAGACCTGCCGCCCGTGCCTGCGCTGTCGGGTGCAGCTCCTCGCGCAAGTACGCGGTGGCCACCGCGGGGAGCCCTGCGAGTGCGATGCCCTCGATCAGCCGCAGCGCGAGGAGGGCGTGCCAGGACGGAGCAAGTGGGCACAGGAGCCCCAGCAGGCTGGCGGACCAGACGGCGCCGAGGATCAGGCGCGTTCGCCCGAACCTCTCCGAGGCCGGCCCGGCCACGAGCAGCGCGACGGCCAGGCCCGCGGTGGTGAGCGACATCGTGAGGGTCGCTTGGGCGGGGGAGATACCGAACTGCGTCCGGAGCTCTGGCAGCAGTGCCTGCGTCGCGTAGAGCAGGACGAACGTCGCCATCCCAGCGGCGAACATCGCCGTCATGACCCGTCGGTACCCGGCGGTCCCCGGCAGGTGCCCTGGCGACGTCGTGGCGCGGACTGCGGTCTCCGTGAGGTTCACCTACGCCACTGTGGGGATGTTCGTCTGATACGTCCAATGACAATCCCAGAGATATCCGATACGTAATGCGTATGGTAGGAACATGCTCGTTCGCGACCTGGAGTGGCTCGTGGCCCTGGCCGACCACCAGCACGTGACCGATACGGCCGCTGTTCTCCGGGTCAGCCAGCCGACGTTGTCGCGGGCCTTGGCTCGTGTGGAGGGCGAACTCGGGGCGCGGCTGTTCGAGCGGGTCCCGGAGGGTCTGGTCATCTCGCCTGACGGCGAGCTCGTCATCGCTGGGGCTCGCGACGTCCTGGGCCGCTACCAGCAGCTGTTGCTCGAGCTCGGGGCGCGGCTCGACCCGAACGCGGGGGTGGTGCGACTGGCCTTCCTCGACTCGATGGCGACCTCGTTGGTGCCGCGGATCCTTCGTGACTTCCACGAGGAGGCACCCGGAGTCCGCGTGGTGCTGACCCAGGAGCCGGCCCACCACATCCAGCGCGATCTCGACCAGGGGCTGGTGGAGCTGGCGATCACCTCAGTGCAGCCCGAGGGTGACTACGGGTGGCTGCCGCTCCAAGATGAGCGGCTGGTGCTCATCGTTCCCCCCAGCCACCGGCTGCGTGGACGTCGCCGTGTCGACCTCAGGGAGCTGGTCGAGGACGAGCTCGTGACGACGCCGGTCGGGTTCGGATACCGCGAGCTCGTCAACCGGTTGCTTGCCGATGCCGGTGTCGCCGTGCCCGTCTCGTTCGAGAGCGCCGACCTTGCCACGATCGAGGGCCTGGTCGCCGCAGGCCTTGGGGTTGCGATCGTGCCCGAGCAGTTCGCCGGGCTGTCCGGCACCATAGGCATGAACATTTCCAGCCCCAACGCTCGCCGCATCATCGGACTGACGTGGCGTACGGACCGTGGGCTGAACCCAGCCGCCCTCCGGCTTCACCACTTCGTCACGACTCGGCACTAACGGATGGCCGCCCTCCGCGCGCCCCCGCCGATGGGCGGCGGAGTGCCGCGCGCCGACCATGGCGTTCGAAGGTCCGGGTGTGCTCGAAAAGTCGTCGGCCATCGTCGAGAGGCTGGGGGAATCGCGGCGAAGTCCATCGCCGAGCCGCGACGTCGCAGGTGAGCGGGCGGCATACGGCGGGCTGTAAATCCATCGCGAAAGCGTCGCCGAACGTTGCCAGCCCCCCCATCACCACGCGTCTGACCCGCGCTGAAGGGGCAGCATGGCGGCCGCAGCAATGCCCCACCCGAGGGAGCGGGGGCACCGCCTCGGTCGACGTCGTCGGACTTCCCCTGGAAAGCCGGACGTCGCCCGCATGGCCTGCCGCGTCAGGGCCGCTGCAGCCGGTCCAAGGCGTCCCTGAGGGCCTCCACAACCTCGTCCCGCCGGTCGTCAGGCACCCAGCGCATGACCACTGTCGGCGCCGAACCGGCCGCGGCCGGTTCGAAGCTCAGCGGCCAGCTGGACTGGTGCGGCCAATCCGCACGCAGGCGTTGCTCCGCCTGCCCCACGGTGAGCGGGCCCGTGAGGGTGACGTGGACATCGTGCGCCACCCCGGCGGTGGTGCGCCGTTCGTTGGTTACGCGCTCGACCTCGGTGACCGTGACCGGCGGCTCTGCATCGCTCATGGCCGCCCAGTACCCACGCCTACCGATTTCATTCGTCGGTGCCCCCGACTGAGGCATGAGCCCGTCACGCTGGCGCGCTACCCCGGCTGTGGACTGTGGGCAGAGAGGCGACGCGTGGCGTCATACCGATGGCAGCGTGTGGTTCCCGGACGAAGTGGTGGGGAGCAATGCCGTCTCCTAGCCATCCGCCCGCGAGGGCGGCGCCTCGGTGTCGCGCGCACTGGTCGGGTCGGCGGCGCGGCTGCGCGCCTCCTGGGCAGTCCACTGGGTGTCACAGACCAGGCACCGGAACGCAGGATGCAGGCGCGGCTCCCCGGATCCAGCCGTGCCCGGCAACATCACGGTTGTCGCCCTGTCGCTTCCGCACTGCGGGCACACGTGCGTTGCCATCTACCGGCCGCCCGCCGTGCCGGTATGCCGTACGCGAAGCCCGACTCTCACCGTTTCACCTTCCGCGGACCCAACGTTTCTCCGCCAACGACTGGTTACCCGACTGCTTACCCAGGACGCAGGCCGGACAAACGCACCCGCAGTGTGTGGAGTGCGGGCGGTTGAGTGGGTCGTGCGGGTTTGCCACGGCCCGCAGGTGGGTAGGGCACGATCGCGAGCGCAACACCGCGTTGTGCCACGTCGCCGAGGAGGCAGTCCATGCCGAAGTCCAACAGTGCAGACACCGCTACGAATCCCCCGGACGATGCGGCTTCGAGTGCGCCCGCATCCGTTGACGCTCCGGACGGCGGCCCCGGGTCCCACACCGAGGACCAGACGGGCGGAGTCGCCAACGACCMCGCGAGCGGGGGCATCCCCGAGGATGCCGACAGCGAGGACGACGCTACCGCCGGCTGACCTCCCACGCCGCGCAGGCGGGACGTGCTGTTGCGCTTGGTCGACTGCGGTGGTTGTCTGAGGCAAAGACAACTGGTCCAGCAGCGGTGCCTTGTCCCCATCTCGAACTCGAGGGGATGCACCGTGTCAGCGCCGCTAGTCCTCACCCACCCAGCTTCTACTGCCGAGCCCGGCTGGTCCGACCGTGACCACGAACGCGCCGAAGCCCTCCTCGCCGAGGTCCAGGACTGTTCGGACGCCGAGCGGCGCGCCGAGCTGCGACGCCAAGCCGTCGTCCTCACGCTGGACCTCGCCGACGGGGTCGCCCGGCGCTTCCGTGGCCGGGGGATGGACGTCGAGGACCTCGTCCAAGTGGGACGTGTGGCACTGCTCAAGGCGGCCCACGCCTACCGCTGCGGTTGCGGGAGCAGCTTCGCGGCATACGCCGTCCCCACGATCGCTGGCGAGATCAAGCGTCACTTCCGCGACAACGCCTGGGCGGTCAGGCCACCGCGGCGGCTGCAGGAGCTGCGCGCCGAGCTCGTCCACGAAGAGGACCACCTGCGGCATCGGCTGCTCCGCGACCCCACCGACGCGGAGCTCGCCCACAGCCTCGGGTTGACCCCCGCTGACGTGCGCGATGCCCACGCCTGTTCACGGGCCTATCGCGCCATATCCCTCGACCTCCCGCCCGGCGCTGGTGTGCCCGACGTGGTCGATCACGACCCTGGCGTCGATGACCTGATAGCCGACAGGGACCTGCTCGCTCGGGCCCTGGAAGGGCTGAGCGACCGCGAGCGTCTGATCCTGAGGCTGCGGTTCGTCGAGGAGCAGACCCAGTCGGAGATCGGGGCGGTGCTCGGTGTGAGCCAGATGCAGGTGTCCCGGCTCCTGGCCGTCATCCTCGGAAAGCTTCGCAGCGACCTGCTGGCACCGGCCGCATGACCTCGTACCGGCCGCATGAGGACATCTCGGGGGCGGCTGCCGCTGGGACGAGCGTGGAGGAGGACAGGCATGAAGGTCGGCTATTTCCTGTCGTGTGAGGAGTACGGTCCCCACGACCTCGTCGAGCAGGCGGTGCTGGCGGAGGAGTCGGGCTTCACCGGGCTCTGGATCAGCGACCACTACCACCCCTGGAACGACGAGCAGGGACAGAGCCCATTCGTCTGGTCGGTGATCGGCGCGATCTCGCAGGTCTGCTCGCTGCCCGTCACGACGGCGGTCACCTGCCCGACCGTGCGGGTGCACCCGGCAGTGGTGGCGCAGGCCGCGGCGACCTCGGCCGTGATGCTCGCCGGGCGTTTCGTCCTCGGAGTCGGTTCGGGGGAGGCGCTCAACGAGCACGTGCTCGGGCACCCGTGGCCCCACGCCGAGCAGCGGTTGGAGATGTTGGAGGAAGCAGTCGAGGTGATGCGTGCCCTGTGGACCGGCGAGGTGGTCTCGCACGAGGGCTGGCACTACACGGTCGACACCGCACGGATCTACACGCTCCCGGATCAGCCCCCGCCGGTCTACGTCTCCGCCTTCGGACCCAAGGCCTTGGAGGTCGCCGCGCGGATCGGTGACGGGTTCATCACCACGAAGCCGGACGGTGATGCGGTGGCTGAGTTCCGACGACTGAAGGGCGACGACCGGGCGCCAGCGATGGCGGGGTTCAAGGTCGCGTATGCCGCGACCGCCGAGGAAGGGCGCGACCACGCGCACCGGTTGTGGGCCAACGCCGGGCTACCGGGCGAGCTCGCCCAGGTACTTCCCTCCCCGCAGCACTTCGAACAAGCCGCGACCCTGGTGACCAAGGAGTCGACAGGGGAGTCGGTCGTGTGTGGCAGTGACGCACGGGAGCACCGTGCCGCGTTCGATCCGTTCGAGAAGGCGGGTTTCGACGAGGTCTACGTTGCGAACATGGGACCGCGGTGGCGGGAGATGATCGCGTTCTACGGGGACGAGGTGCTCCCTCAGCTGTCGTGACGGCTGCCAGCCACCTCGCGAGCGCGAGGAAGGGTGGCAGCCGGCACGCGGCATACGACGTGGACGCGGGTGGGACCGGTCCTCCCCGCGCTGTCAGGCTCGGGACTGCATCGCGGCCAGGGCCTGTTCCTTGGCTGCGGTGAAACGGTCTCCAAGGTCCGACAGCTGCTGGTTGGACGCGGCCTCGGCGAAGGCCGGCAGGATCTCCTGCTCCTCCTCCTCGACGTGGTGGCGAACCTCGCCGATCATGGCCGCGATCAGGCCGTCC
The DNA here is from genome assembly GCF_056403895.1 of Pedococcus sp. P2_E5. Classification (NCBI taxonomy): domain Bacteria; kingdom Bacillati; phylum Actinomycetota; class Actinomycetes; order Micrococcales; family Intrasporangiaceae; genus Pedococcus; species Pedococcus sp. P2_E5. The sequence continues at coordinate 32,601 of NZ_JBFUEP010000041.1, read as the reverse complement.
ACGCCGGGCGCCTCGGGATCTGCATCGAGGAGCTCCTGCAGTGTCTCCTCCACGTGGTGGTGTTCAGCGAGACCATCGTCCACGTCGGTGCCTTCGTCGGGCACAGTCGCCTTGATGGCGGGGTACACCACCTGCTCCTCGGCCTTGGAATGGGGAATCAGCAGTTCGGCGACCTGCCGAAGCAGGCCCGGTATGTCCCCAGGTTCGGCCTTCTCGAGTTGCTTGAAGACCGACTCGAGCGTCTTGTGGTCGTCCTTGATGAGCGTGATGACACCGGGCATGAAAACTCCATCCGTTTGAGGCCTGCGATGAGCTTGCCCTTGCTGCTTACCCAGGTGGGCAGGCAGGTACACCCGGAACGGCGCCTCGGTTGAACCGGCGGCGAGTTACATATCTGCATCTGACTGGCAGCCTGTAGGGATGAGCGATTGGTTCCTGCCGGAGCGAGATCGCCCGTGGACGGCGGGGAACCTGGTGGTGCCACACGTGCACGGCGCCGAGTACTTCACGCGTCTGATCCAGATCCTGGGGGCCACGCTCGAGGGGGATCGGATCTTCTTCACTGATTGGCGGGGCGACGCCGACGAGCTGCTGGCCGAAGGCGGTCCGACGATCGGCGATGTCTTGGTCGACGCCGTCGGTCGCGGTGTCGAGGTCCGTTGCCTGCTGTGGCGCTCGCACAGCGACAAGCTGCGCTTCAACGAGAAGGAGAACCGCCATCTCGGCACGGTCATCAACCACCACTGGATCACCGCAACCCGTACCGCGCGCTGGTGAACCTCGCCGCCCGGGTGCCGAGGCATTCGGGCCTGTGGGCGCGGCGCGCCCAAGAGCCGGCCGCCTCCATCGGGCCCCACCTCCTGACGCCGGTACGCCGAGCTGTCCGCCTGTGGGCCGACCCGGCATACCGCATCCTCTGCGATCCCGACGGTCGCCCACGGGGCCCGCTGCACCAACACGTTCTGAGTGTTCGCTCTGACTGGAGGTCGAACGGGAACGGTTGTCCGTGACCACGCGGAGCGAGCTCAGGCCACCGGTGGGGACGTGAACAGGGACCCCGGGGCCGGGACGTCCGCCGTGCGGTGCTGGGGAGTTGGAGTCAGCTGCGACGAGAGGCGCTGGCGCCAGGTGAGCCGAGGGCGACGATGCCGTGCAATGTAGGTGCTCATTTCGGGACTCCTCTCGATCAACACCCTGCGAGTTGATCGCCATCACCTTGACACTTCGCGACACCTTGCGGCCCAGCCTCAGGTAGGTCTTGAGGGTCATCCAAGTGATGGAGTGGGGTGTCCGGCAGGTCCGGCTCGTCAGTCGTCCTTCTTCAGGCTCGGATACTTCTTCTCGACCGCAGCCCGGACCTTCTTCTTCTCGGCCGCTGTTCCATGTTGCGCCACCCTGGCCAGAGCGTTCCGAGCGTGCTCGATGTCAGGAATCGGGTACTTCTCCTGCTCCGGCAGCGCGAACGACGACTTCTTCAGCTTCTTGCGGTTCTCGCTGTCACTGAGATCCTTCGACACGGTGGACTCCTTTCCCATGGGCTGAACCTCTGCATACCCACAGGCGCCTCGCTCAAACCCCCGCCGTGGAACGGCATGCTGCGCCATCACACGGTTTGAACTGCTGCTCCCTAGGGCACTATGGAGATGCGCCTTGAACAGCCAGAAGCCGTCCATGGTGAGGCAGGACAGAGCATCCGCTCAACGCCGAGTCTCCACGACTTGGCGAAAGGCCCCCACAAGGAGGCACACATGAACAGCACGCATGAGTCCCACGACAACGAGCAGGACGCCACCCGCGTCGCCGACCGCGACGGGCGTGATGGCAGCGAGGACGAGCGCGTCGCCAACCGCGACCGGCGTGATGGCAGCGAGGACGAGCGCGTGGCCTATGGCCAGAGTCGAACCGCTGCCCAGGCCGAGCGGTTCGGTGGCGTCAAGGTGGGCTCTGCGTTCTTCGGCTGGCTCGCCGCCATGGGCATGGCCGTGATTCTCACCGCGGCGTTGGCCGCCGCAGGTACCGCCGTGGGCTTGGGCACGGGCACCGACCCCAGTGAGGCAGTCGACCAGGCATCATCCGACGCGGCGACCGTCGGCATCGTGGGCGCGATCGTCTTGGCCATCATCCTCTTCGTGAGCTACTTCTGCGGAGGCTATGTTGCCGGCCGCATGGCTCGGTTCAACGGTGCCAAGCAGGGTGTGGCGGTCTGGGTCTGGGCTCTGATGGTCGCGGTCATCGTGGCCGTCGTCGGAGTCGTTGCCGGCACCAAGTACGACGTACTGGGTCAGCTGAACAGCTTCCCGCGGCTCCCGATAAGCACGTCCGACCTCAATACCGCCGGTGTGGTCGCGCTCGTTCTCGCCGCAGTCACGAGCCTGATCGGCGCCATCGCCGGCGGCAGCGCGGGCATGCGATTCCACCGCAGGGTCGACCGGGTCGACCTCGACGAGGACGTGACCCCGTCGGGTCGGTGACGACCTTCTTCAGCGCGTCGTCGCTGTGCATCGTCGCTCCGCGAGATCGGCAGGCCCTGCCCCGCACAAGGCGACATAACCGCGACGGCAGGTCGCAAACGGAGGAGACGTCGATTCGGGCATCCCGTGGTTAGGGCACCAGGAACTGAGTGTTTGGCCCGCCCTTCACCTGACACCCCGTGCACAGAGGGCCCCGGACCGGCGGAAACGCTGGTCCGGGGCCCTTCTCGTTACCCCGCGCTCCGCGCGAGCGGTGTCAGGTCTCCTGGCCGATCGACAGGATGTTGCCGTCAGGGTCCTTGAACCAGGCGCCCTTGATGCCCTCGATCTCGGCGATGCCATCCACCGTCTTCAACCCCGGCATGTCGTACTCCTCGAACACCACCCCGCGCTCGCGGAGCTCACCCACCGCCTTCTCGACGTCGTCCACGTCGAAGCCCATGTAGGTGCTCTTGGCCGTACCGGCGAACTGGGACGGATAGACGAGCACGAGTGACCCTCCGCCCGCGTCGTACCGGACTCCATCGGCCCTCTCGTCGTTGACCTTCAGGCCCAACGTCTCGCCGTAGAACTTCTTGGCCCTCTCGATGTCTGACACCGCGATGGTCGGAGTCGCCCTCAGTGCTTCGAACATTTCCCAACCTCCCTGATTCCAGCGCTCACTGCATCAATTCCGGGCCGGCCGGGATCGTGGCCATGACCCTGATGCGACGTTACGCCGCCGACCTGCGCTGTGCGTCCCCCTCGTAGGCTAGGCAAAGTGAAGGGGTCGCTGCTGGTCGCCGGGACGACGTCGGATGCGGGCAAGAGTGTGGTGACGACCGGGCTGTGTCGGCTGTTGGCCCGCCGCGGGGTGCGTGTCGCTCCGTTCAAGGCCCAGAACATGTCGAACAACTCGATGGTCGTCGGCGGCCCCGACGGTCTCGGTGCCGAGATCGGACGTGCCCAGTGGATCCAGGCCGTTGCCGCAGGGGCCACACCGGAGGTGGCGATGAACCCCGTGCTGCTCAAGCCGGGGAGTGATCGGCGCAGCCATGTCGTCCTCAACGGGCTCCCTGCCGGTTCCATCTCCTCCGCCGAGTTCGCTGGGTCGCGAGGCTCGCTCGCGAAGGCCGCCTTCGCGGCATACGACGACTTGGTATGCCGTTTCGACGTCGTCATCTGCGAAGGCGCCGGAAGTCCCACCGAGATCAACCTGCGAGAGCACGACTACATCAACATGGGGCTGGCGCGGCACGCCGACATGCCCGTGATCGTCGTCGGTGACATCGACAGAGGCGGGTTGTATGCCGCGTTGCACGGCACCGTGGCGCTGCTGGAGCCGGCCGACCAGCGACTCGTGGCCGGGTTCGTGGTGAACAAGTTCCGGGGGGACGAGACCCTGCTCGCGCCTGCCAACCGCGAGATCGAACGCATCACTGGTCGCGCGGTGCTCGGGGTGATCCCCTGGAGCCCAGCCGTGTGGCTGGACTCGGAGGACGGGCTCGACCTCGCCGGACGAGCGGCCGACGCCGAGGACCCGCTGAAGGTCGCGGTCGTGAGGTTCCCCAGGATCAGCAACTTCACCGACGTGGACGCCCTCGGACTGGAGCCGGACGTCGACGTGCGGTTCGCCTCCCGACCCCAGGACCTCGCCGACGCCGACCTCGTGGTGCTCCCCGGGACCCGATCGACCATGGCGGACCTTGCGTGGCTGCGGCACCGCGGCCTCGACCGCGCCGTCGCGGCACACGCCGCAGCCGGACGCCCCGTGCTCGGCATCTGCGGCGGGTTCCAGATGCTTGGGCGCACGATCAGCGACCCGGATGGTGTCGAGGGGCCGGCCGGGACGGTGGTCGAAGGGCTGGGGCTGCTGGACACCACGACCACCTTCGCGGCCGACAAGGTCCTGCGGCTCTCGCACGGAACGGCGTTGGGCGCACCGGTGTCCGGGTACGAGATCCACCACGGGGTGACCACCACCGGTGCGGAGGCGGAGTTCTTCGGCGGAGCCCGCCGCCGGCACGTGTTCGGGACGATGGTGCACGGGAGCTTGGAATCCGACGAGTTCCGGCACGCGCTCCTGGGTGTCACCGCCGCAGCCGTCGGGCGCCATTATGCCGCCAGTGGGGTCAGCTTCGGGGCGGCCCGGCAGGCGCGGCTGGACCTCCTGGCCGACCTGGTCGAGGCGTGCGTCGACATGGATGCCGTCGACGCACTGATCACCAGCGGAGCGCCGTCGGGGCTTCCGATCCTGCCGCCGGGGGATTCTCGGTGACGGTTGGCCGCGGCTAGGCGAGGTCGGGTGTGGTCAGGACGGCCCGCTCATCTGCGGCGTCCACCACGGCACCGATCCGGTCGTACGTCGCCAGTGCGGCTTCGTGCTGTGCCCGGGCGCGATCCACGTCGCCCCCTGACTCGTAGATGCGACCGAGCAGCGAGGAGACCCGGGCCGCCTCGTAGGTCAGGTCGATCTCGCTGAAGAGCTGGTGCGCGTTGAGGGCCGCCCTCTCGGCATCGGCGAGGTCGCCCTGGACGAGGAGGACCGCGGCCTCCCCGGCGTCGGCGATCGCCCGCAAGGCGGGGGTCCGGTGGTTCGACGCGATCTCGGCCAGCTCGATCGCGGCCGTCTGCGCCGTCGAGAGGTCGTCAAGCATCAGGGCGACCTCGAGCTGAGTGGGCAGAAGCTTCGCTCGCTCCAAAGCACCCATGCCCTTGCTGCCGAGGACCCGCCGGAGGCCCGTGGCGGCGGCACCCGGGCGACCCCGCAGGACGAGGGCCCGGGCAAGACCAGGCTGCGGCGTCACACCCATCTCCTCCGCCTGCCGGAAGGCCTCCTCAGCCGCGTCGATCTCACCCATCTTGAGCCTGACCTCGCCCAGCTCCCGGAAGGCCAGCGCGGAGAACATCAGGTTGAAGGAGCCCAGCTCCGTCGTGGCTTTCAGGGCCTCTTCGCCGGCTTCGGACAGGAAACCTCGCAAGCGCAGGATCTCGGCGCGGTGGACCCTGCAGACACCGGGGAAGCCGTTGATGGCCTGCCGGTCGCACCATCGCGTGGCCGCCTCGGTCCAGCGACCCGCTGCCTGCCAGTCGGCAACCTGGGCGTTGACCGCGATCATCATGCAGTAGATCATTCCGGTCGCGCGGGCACCCAGGTCCCCGGCCACGGCGCCTTCTGTCGCCTCCTCCACCATGGGCAGGCCCCGGTCGGGGTGGTCGGTGTACACCAGGCCGATGCCTTGGAAAGCGTGTCCCAGCGCGAAGAGGTCCTTGTCGCCATGACGCGCGCCCAGGGCCTCAGCCTCCTCGGCACACCTGACCGCAGCATCGAGGTCGCCGTCGTCGCGGGCAGCGATGCTGCGCGCGAAGCTGAGCCACCCGTGCTCGGCGTTCTCGGGCTGTCCCTCGAGCAGCCGGGTGGCATTCTGCAGCCACGCCATGGCCGTGCCGCGCTCACCGAGGTCGCCGTAGTGCTGGGCAAGGTCGATCGCCACTCGAGCAGCGCGTCGCGGGTTGCCCTGCTTCCGGTGCGTCTCGTAGGCGCGCTCACGAAGTGCCATGCAGTGGCGCATCTTGCCGATCCACCACGCGCATTCGGCCATCTGGTCGAGCTCATCGGGACCCAGCGGCGCGACTGCGTCCGCCGCCGCGAAGAGCTGGAACGCCTCGCCCCACGCGTAGCGCGACACCGCCTCGCTTGCCTCGGGCAGCGTCGACAGCTCGGTCATGACCTCATTGTTGCAAGAATGTCGCGGCTCGTCGCTAGCGAATCTGGGACGTCACATCACAATGGGTCCGTGGCCCTCTTCCCGGCTCTGCACGACGTCGACCCGCCCGAGCGACGTCCGGTCATCCTGGCCGTCGACGACGACCCGGACGCCATCGAGCTGCTGGGCGGGGAGCTGAACGACCGATACGGCCGGGCCTACCAGGTACGGACCGCTCGGGCGGCCACCTCGGCGCTGAACCAGCTGACCGCTCTGCGGGAGGAGGGCGAGCGGGTGGCCCTGGTCCTGTCCGACCAGTGGCTACCCGACGGCACGGGGTGCGAGCTCCTGGCCCAGGCAAAGGAGCTCTTCCCACACTCGCGCCGGCTGCTCCTGATCTCGTGGGGCGAGTGGGCGATGGATGCCACAGCCCACCCGCTTCGCCGAGGCATCGGCCTCGGGCAGATCGACTACTACGCGATCAAGCCCTGGCGGGCTGCCGACGAGCTGTTCCACAGGACGGTGACCGAGAACCTCCACGAGTGGGTCGGCTCGGACGCGTCGCTGTCGAGGGAGCTGACCATCGTCGCCGAGGCGGGCAACGCCCGCGCCTCGGAGCTGCGCAGCCTGCTCAGCCGAAACCGGGTGCCCTTCGTCTTCCACCCCACAGGTTCGCCAGCGGGGAGGCAGGTCCTGGAAGAGGTCCGCGAGGCCGAGGCCGACGTTCCCGTCGTCGTCCAGCGCAACGGGCGGGTCCTGGTAGACCCGACCAACGCCGAGATCGCCGAGGCGTACGGCGCGCGCACCCGCCTGCAGGGCTCCCGCGAGTACGACGTCACCGTCGTGGGGGCTGGGCCTTCCGGGCTGGCCGCGGCCGTGTACGCCTCCTCGGAAGGGCTGCGCACCCTGGTGATCGAACGCGAGACGATCGGCGGGCAGGCAGGGTCGAGCTCGCTCATCCGCAACTACCTGGGCTTCCAGCGTGGAGTCACGGGTGCCGACCTCGCCACCCGGGCGCACCAGCAAGCGTGGGTGTTCGGGACGACGTTCCTGCAGATGTGCCAGACCCAGGCGATCCGCAGCGACGCCGACCGGCTCTACCTGACCACCTCGAACTGTGCGGAGATCGCGACTGGCGCGGTCGTCCTCGCCATGGGGGTCAGCTATCGCCGGCTGGGCATCCCGTCCCTCGACGAGCTGGTCGGACGAGGCGTCTTCTACGGCGCCTCCGCCTCGGAGGCGGAACGGTTCACCGGACGTACGGTCTTCGTCGTCGGGGCAGGCAACTCGGCGGGACAGGCTGCCGTCCACCTGGCCGCGCACGCGCGCAAGGTGACCATCCTCGTGCGACGCACCACGCTCGCCGAAACGATGTCGCGCTACCTCATAGAGGAGATCGAGGGGCAGCTCAACATCGACGTTCGCTACCGAACCGAGATCGTCGACGGCGCGGGCGACGGGGAGCTCGAGAGCCTCACCCTGCAGGACTCCGGGCGAGGCGCCACCGAGACTCTGCCTGCCGACGCGGTGTTCATCCTGATCGGCGCGAAGCCGCACACGGACTGGCTGCCCGAACAGGTCGCCCGCGACCGCTACGGCTTCGTCGTGACGGGGGACGCGAGCAACGGCTGGTCGCCGGCCCGAGCGCCCTTCGTGTTCGAGTCGTCGATGCCGGGGGTCTTCGCGGTGGGCGACGTGCGTTCGGGTTCGGTGAAGCGCGTGGCCTCTGCCGCCGGAGAAGGGTCCGTCGCGATCCAGCAGGTGCATCAGTACCTCCAGCTGGTGGACTCCGCGGGCAGTTGACAACTGCCGCGTTGCGTACAGGCAGCCAGCTTCTGCTGCACCAGTTCACCAAGCACAGGCACTGCGTCACCCGTAGCCTCGGTTCATGGCCCAGGAACCGCGAACCACCTACGTTCTCGTGGACGGGGAGAACATCGACGCCACTCTCGGCACCTCCATTCTGGGGCGGCGCCCCCGCCCCGAGGAGCGCCCACGGTGGGAGCGTCTGCTGCAGTTCGCCGAGGAGCGCTGGGGCCAGCCGGCCAAGGGGCTGTTCTTCCTGGCCGCGAACAACGACCTTCCGATGGCGTTCGTGCAGGCGCTGCTGGCGATGGGCTACCGGCCCGTGGCCCTCTCGGGGAGCGTCGGCGAGAAGGTGGTCGACATCGCGATCCAGCGAACACTCGCCGAACTTCGCAGTCGGGACGCTGACGTGCTTCTGGTCAGCAATGACGGTGACTTCGTGGAGGAGCTCGGCGGTCTCCTCGACGGTCGGCGCGTAGGGGTCGTCGGATTCGTCGAGTTTCGCAACCAGGGTTTCGCGAGGTTGGCGGAGAAGGGGCTCGAGTCCTTCGACCTGGAGTACGACGTCCTGGTGTTCAACGAACGACTGCCGCGGATCCGGATCATCCCCATCGACGAGTTCGACCCGGCTCAGTTCCTCTAGCCAAGGGCTCGAGTAGACGCATCGTCCACCCGGTACTCGGTTCGTGATGAACGGGAATGGCCGTCACGTCACACGACGGCTCTGAACTGCCAGTGCTGACAGCTCGACGCGGCTCGTCGTGCCGGTCTTTCGGAGGATGTGCGACACGTGGCTGCTCACCGTCTTGTCGCTGATGAACAATCGACGAGCGATCTGCGCATAGGTCTCACCAGCCATCAGGCCTGTGAAGACTTCTCGTTCTCGGGCCGTGAGGGGCAGACTTCCCTGCAGCACCTCAGCGGGTGAGTCTGCGAGCAAGTCATCTGGCTCCGTCGTCGGGATGGCCAGGTGAGTCTGCGTCGCCAAGACATCGATGGCCTCCATGAGCGGCACGGCTCCGAGAGCTGCGGTGATGCGCCGGGCGGTGGTCAGTGCGGCATTGGCTCGCTTGCGGCTTTCCCGTCGCGTCAGCAAGTCATGCGCCAAGCGATACAGCGCTCTGGCGTGCTCGTACTGCATGTCGGCCCTCTGCGTTGCCTCGCACGCGGCCTCCCAGAGCTCGGCGACTCCGCTGTCGGAGCCGGCACACTCCGCCCGCTGCGCCGCATGAAGGGCACCGAGAGCCCGGTGGACGACGTCGAGCGGGCCTGCGGGGACAAAGGGCGTGGGTAGGGCGCCGCGGGTCGCCTCGATGAGTTCGAGCTGGCGCAGCGCGGTCCTTCGGTTGCCATCATCGGAGGCTCGATCGACGACTTGGACAGCGGCTCTGGACGCGAGTTCCAGCCATTCGTCGGCCGCAATGGGATTGACCTGGACAGCTTCCTCCATGTGGGCGCTGATCCTCTCGAGGGCATCCAGCGGGTCGCCGCAGGCGATGGCCACCTGTATCTGGGTGTCGGTCAGGGGATCCCCGACAGGCGAAGCGGTGGGCATCAGCTCCTCGGCCCGACGCAGATGTAGAGCGGCGGCCCTGCGGTTTCCCTCGTGTGCGGTCAGGAGTGCCGCGGTACATCGTGAGATCCCCGCGGAGTTGTCGCTGCGGGCGATCGTCAACAGCTCGCGCACCAACGGCCGGACCTGATGCCAACGACCCAGGCTGAAGCACCACCGTGCGGCGACAGCGCCGACCGACGCCGCGTAGTCGAACTGCCCTGCGTCACGCAGCGTGCGGTATGAGAGCACCGTCGTCTCTGCCGCGTCCGCATATCGCCCGGCCGACTCATAGCTGTTGCTGAGAAAGAAGGTTGACCGACACAGCAGTTGCGGGTCGTCGGTGTCCATGGCCAGCGCGAACGCCCGCCGGGCGTTGTCGATCCCCCTGTCCGTACCCCACATCGTCTGAGCGCGGGTGCCCCAGGACCACACGAGGGCCCTCGGGGTGCCCACGGCCTCGGCCAGCCGGACGGCCGTCTCGGCATGCTCTCGCGCCTGGTCGATACCGCTGAAGACCTCCGCGAACGCAAGCTGGGCGAAGGCCAGCGCTCGCTCCTGCGAGTGCGGCGCGCCCTCAGTGAGAGCAAGGACCTCCCGTGGCTCGGACAGCGACAGATGCGTCGAGCCCAAACCCGCCATGTCGCGCAGGATGTGCAGCTCGAGCAGGATGCGGGAGGCCAAGAGGGGGTCGGTGGCGCGATCCACCTTGCCCAGCGCCTTCTCGTAGTGCCTCACTGCCCCACGGTCGTCTCCGGCGGCTTCGCAGGCGCGCCCTGCCCTGACCAGCAGATCGACCTGGTCGACCTCCCGAGCCACGGTGGCGGAGACGCGATCAAAGAGCGACACGGCAGTCGCCAGGTGGTTGGCCTGCTCCTCCCAACCGAGGATCGCCTCAGCCTCTTCGGCAGCGCGCAGCGACCAGGCGAACCCCTGGTCGTGGTCGCCGGCCGCCACGTAGTGCAGGGACAGCGCGTTGACCCGATCGCGTTCGTCCACACCGTCGGCGACGAGCCAGATCGCGGCCAGGTCTCGATGGAGATCGGCTGCCTCCCAGCCCGGCATCGAAGCGGCGATCGTCTCTGCCAGGAGTGGATGTCGGAACCAGACGGCCCCGGTGTCGGTCGCCACGGTGACGCCCTGCGCTGTGGCCTCCGCGACCGCGTCGACGGCGACCTCGGCGCCGATCCCGCGACGAGCGGACAGTTCCCGCAACACCGGGAGAGCCATCGGGGCGCCAGCGATCGATAGAAGCTGCGTCACCCTCCTGGCAGGGGTCGACAGTCGGTGCCACGACGCCGAAAGCGCGTCGACCAGCTGTCCTCCCGATGGAATCCCACCACCCGTCGAGTGGACGTCGCTGAGGAGCAGGTCGGCCAGGTAGGGATTTCCGCCAGAACGTCGAAGAATCTCCTCCGCGGGGACAGCTTCGGCCACGGTTTGCGACTGAGCCAGAACCATCGCCTCGACCGCCCACAGGTCCATCCGGTCAAGTCGGAGCTGGGTCACCGACGGCATTCGAACGACATCTGCCAACCATCCATGCAACCGGTGCCCCTCACCGAGCTCGGTATCGCGAAAGGTGGCGAGGATGGCCAGTCGCTGGCCCGTGACGAAACCGGCGACAAGATAGGAAAGCGCGTCCAACGAGCTCGGATCGCACCACTGCAGGTCGTCGAGAACCAGAACCGTTGGCCCGTCTGCCTGGAGCGTGTCAAGGAACGCCCCGATCTGAAGCAGCGCGACACCCTCGGCCGGGTTCATCAGCGCCGGGACCAGGTCGCCCAAGCTCCCCTGCGGAGCCAGGCGGTCGCGGCTGTCACTTTCCGTGGTTCGCAACCAATGGGTGATGGCTTGGGTGAAGGGAACGTAGCTCGTCACGTTTGCCCCGAATGGAAGGCACTGGCCCAGCAGCACATGGCTACCGGTGATCCGGGCTGCATGAGCCGCCTCCCGCACCAGACTCGTCTTGCCGATTCCCGCCTCACCGTGCAGCAGCACCAAGCCCGGCTCGCCGCCAACGGCACCCTCGACCGCAGCACGCAGGGAAGCCCGCTCAGACTCCCGACCAACCAATGTTGGCTGCCGATCCATCCCACGATCATGCGCCTACTGGCGTCCAGATGTCCTGGGAGGTACGCCGGGTCGGAGCCCCGGACTCGTCGTTCCGATGCCCAACGAGCGCTGGGGGCGTGACACCCGGACTGCTGCCTAGGGTGAGCCCACATCCTTGGCCGTCAGGGACTTCACACGACTGAGCAGCTCGCGTCCCCGAAACGGCTTGACCATGTAGTCATCGGCTCCCGCGGTGAATGCCTGGTCGATGTCGGCCTCCTGGGCTCGAGACGTGAGCAGCAGGATCGCGATGTCCTTGGTCCGGGGGTCCGCGCGCATGGCCCGGCAGACCTCGACCCCGGTCAGCCCCGGCATCATCCAGTCCAGGATCACCAGATCGGGTTGCTGCGTCAGCGCGGCGGCCAGTCCCGCGTCACCGTTGCCCTCGGTGAGCACCTGGTAACCGTCGCGGCTCAGCACGCTGATGACGATGTCCTGGATGTCTACGTCGTCTTCTACGACGAGAACCTTCATCGGTGGTCCCTCCGGAGAAGTGGGAAGTCAGAACAGTCCCGTTCCGACAGCGTATCCGTGTGGACGGCCGTTCCTCGCGGACCGCGGGCCCGGTCCCCGATCAGCCAGCAGGTGTGGCAGTTGGCAGTTGCCCATTCGACTTTCGTCCGGCAGTCTCACCGGCGTGGACCGCGACGAATTCGTGCGACTCCGGGCCGCGCTGACGATGAACCTGCCGCCGGCGTCTGGTGCACTGCTCGATGCCGCCGCGTCCAGGCTCCGTCGACGACTGGTGTCGAGCGTCATGTTCGCCCAGGCCGAGGTGGAGGTCACGGAGGACCCGCAGCGGCTGCTGGTCGCCCTGGTCCGCTACCGGCCCGGCACGCCCGAGCGCCAGGTGTCCAGCTTCCTCGAGGCGGTGTGGATCTCCGAGCTGCGCCTCCCCGGCCTGGACGTGTTCCACTTCCTCGCCGAGGACGGGCACGTCGAGCTCGAGTCCGTCACCGGAGACCAGGATTCCGGCTACTTCCTCAGCCTCAACCTGATAGCCATCGAGGGCAGCACCGAAGACTTCGAGGGCAGCACCACAGACTTCGAGGGCAGTGCAAACCTCGAGAGCAGCGCCGACGAGACCCGGCCTCCCGTCGAGACCGAGGCTCCGCCCACCAAGAAGCGGTGGTTCCGCAGCTAGCGTCCCCAACCGCGTCTGGGGCTGAGCACGGTGCCGGCCCGTTCGAGCAGCAGGTGGGCGGGCGGATGGCACAATCCGAGACGTGAACCCGTCGTCTGCCCTCGCCCCAGTGCTCGGCGACGAGCTGCGCGTGGTCGAGGGGCGGACCGGGCCCCACGGCAGTGGTGGGGCCAGCGCGCGGCTGTGCGAGCTGGCGGCCGCAGCGCCCGACGGGGCGAGCTCATGACCACGGGGCCTCGCACAGCGCCTCGTCTGGAGGACGTCGCCCGCGTTGCAGGGGTGTCGCACCAGACGGTGTCACGCGTCGTGAACGGGTCCACGCGGGTGGCGCCGGCCACTCGGGCCCGGGTGCTCGAGGCGGTCGCCGAGCTCGGCTACCGCGGCAACAGCGCGGCCAAGGCGCTCGCCACCCAGAAGAGCGGTGTGGTCGGGGTGGTCGTGGCGGGGCTGGGCTTCTTCGGCCCGTCCAGCACCGTGGTGGGCCTCGAGCTGGCGGCTCGCGCCGAGGGCTACGGCATGGTGCTCGCCTCCCTGCCCGAGGTGACCCAGGAGGCAACCCAGGACGCCCTCGACCACCTGGTGGGCGAGTCGGTCGAGGCCATCGTGCTGATCGCACCTGTCGACACCGGCCTCGATCTGGGAGTCCGGTCACGACTCCCGGTCCCTGTGGTGGTGCTGGACGCGAACCCCCTGCGCGCGCGCCTGTCAGTCGGTGTGGACCACGAGGCCGGGGCACGGTTGGCCACCCAGCACCTGATCGACCTCGGGCACCGCCACATCGCCCACCTCAGTGGTCCGTCGGACTGGTACCAGGCCGAAGCCCGCACGTTCGGCTGGCGCGGGGCGCTGGAGGAGGCCGGGCTGACGGTCCCGGAACCCCTGGTGGGGGACTGGACCGCCTCGAGTGGCTACCGCCTCGGGCGTCAGCTGGCCGCGGAGTCGGAGGTGACGGCGATCTTCGTCGCCAACGACCAGATGTCCATCGGCGTGCTGCGCGCCCTGGCCGAGGCCGGTCGCACGGTTCCCGGCGACGTCAGCATCGTCGGTTTCGACGACCTCCCCGAGTCCGAGTACTTCACGCCCCCTCTCACGACGATCCGGCAGAACTTCGTGGCCCTGGGTCGCGGGGCCATGGGCCTGCTCACCTCAGCGATCCGTGGCGAGCTGGAGGAGGGCACCGTCACCGTGCCGCCCAAGCTCGTCGTGCGTGCCTCGACCGGGCGTCCTCCCGGCTGAGTCGAGGCTGACTCCCCGCCGATTGCCGGCGGGGTCCCGCCTGCAGGCCTGCACTGGCCTGCCCCGTGTGCACCCGTGTGCACCCGCGTGCACCCGCCTGCCCGGAGATTTCCTCGGTCGATCTCTTGACAAGGGAAATGTTAGCGCTAACATCCATGGTTAGCGCTAACACGAACCTGTGGAAGGCGCTCTGGCTCACTGGCGAACCAACAGCACGAGGAGCGTTCGATGACGAACGAGGACCGCGACGACATCTGCGTCGTCGGCGTCGACTTCGGGACCTTGTCCGGCCGTGCTGTGGTGGTCCGTGTCAGCGACGGGGCCGAGCTGGGCAGCGCGGTCTCGGTCTACCCCCACGGGGTCATCGACGAGGTGCTCCCCGGGACGGGCGAGCGACTTGCCCCGGAGTGGGCGCTCCAGGTCCCGACGGACTACGTCCACGTCCTGCGCACCGCGGTCCCCGAAGCCGTCCGCGCGGCGGGTATCGCGCCGGAGCAGGTCGTCGGCATCGCTACCGACTTCACCGCGTGCACGATGGTGCCGACACTGGCCGACGGCACCCCGCTCAGCGAGACCTCCGCCTTCGCCTCCTCGCCGCACGCCTACGTCAAGCTCTGGCGTCACCATGCGGCCCAGGGACAGGCCGATCGCATCAACGCCCTCGCCGCCGAGCGCGCTGAGCCGTGGCTCGGTCGCTACGGCGGCCTGATCTCCTCGGAGTGGGAGTTCGCCAAGGGCCTGCAGATCCTCGAGGAGGCCCCCGAGGTGTATGCCGCGATGGCTCACTTCGTGGAGCTAGCGGACTGGATCGTGTGGCAGCTGTGCGGGGAGTACGTGCGCAACGCCTGCACTGCCGGGTACAAGGGGATCTACCAGGACGGGGAGTACCCGACCCGCGACTTCCTCGCCGCGCTCAACCCGGGCTTCGCCGGCTTCGTCGAGGACAAGCTTGCCCACCGCATCGGACAGCTCGGGGACCCTGCCGGGCGGCTGACGGCGCAGGCCGCCTCGTGGACCGGACTGCCGGAGGGCATCGTGGTGGCGGTCGGCAACGTCGACGCGCACGTGTCGGCTCCCGCAGCCCAGGCGGTCGAGCCGGGGCAGCTCGTCGCGATCATGGGCACGTCCACGTGCCACGTCCTCAGCGGTGCCGTCCTGCGGGACGTCCCCGGGATGTGCGGTGTCGTCGACGGGGGCATCATCCCCGGGCTCTGGGGTTACGAAGCCGGTCAGTCCGGAGTGGGGGACATCTTCGGCTGGTTCGTGAAGTCGTGCGTCCCGCCGGAGTACCACTCGGCGGCGGCCGAGGCGGGGGTCTCGGTCCACGAACACCTCACCGAGCTGGCCGCGGCCCAGCCGATCGGCGCGCACGGACTGGTCGCCCTCGACTGGCACAGCGGAAACCGCTCGACCCTGGTGGACCACGAGCTGTCCGGCCTCGTCGTCGGCCACACGCTCGCGACCGCCCCCGAGGACACCTACCGCGCACTGCTCGAGTCCACGGCGTTCGGCGCCCGGGTCATCGTCGAGGCCTTCACGGGGTCCGGTGTGCCGGTCACGGAGTTCATCGTCGCGGGTGGCCTGCTGCGCAACGAGCTGCTGATGCAGATCTACGCAGACGTCCTCAACCTCCCCTTGTCCGCGGTCCGGTCGGAGCAGGGCCCGGCGCTCGGCTCGGCCATCCACGCGGCCGTCGCGGCGGGGGCCTACCCCGACATCCGCAAGGCCGCGGAGGCGATGGGCGGCCGCACGGTCGCGGCCTTCGTCCCGGTCCCTGAGAACGTGGCCGCCTACGACGAGCTGTATGCCGAGTACCTCGCGCTCCACGACCACTTCGGACGAGGCGGCAACGACGTCATGCGCCGGCTCAAGGCAATCCGCCGCAGGGCCCTGTCATGAGCGCCCTCGCCCTGCCCGCCGTCCGGGAAGCCGTCGACGAGCTGCGCGCCGCGGTCGCCGACCTGCACGGCGAGCTCACACGCAACGCGCTCGTCGCCTGGACCGCGGGCAACGTCTCCGCGCGGGTCCCGGGGGAGGAGCTGCTGGTCATCAAGCCGTCCGGAGTCTCCTACGACGAGCTCACCCCAGACGTGATGGTCGTGACCGACTTCGAGGGCCGGCTGGTCGAGGGGTCCCACGCTCCCTCGTCCGACACGGCAGCGCACGCCTACGTCTACGCCCACCTGCTCGAGGTCGGGGGAGTCGTGCACACGCACTCCACCTACGCCACTGCCTGGTGCGCGCGCCGCGAGTCGATCCCCTGCGTGCTCACGATGATCGCCGACGAGTTCGGCGGGGACATCCCCGTCGGCCCGTTCGCCCTGATCGGCGACGACTCGATCGGTCGCGGTCTGGTCCAGACCTTGGCGAGCAGCAGGTCCAAGGCAGTCCTCATGGGCGGGCACGGCCCGTTCACCGTGGGCTCGGACGCCCGGGCAGCCGTCAAGACGGCCGTGATGCTCGAGGACGTCGCCCGCACCGTGCACATCGCGAGCCAGCTGGGCAACCCCTGGCGGCTGGACCAGGCAGACATCGACCGGCTCTACGACCGGTACCAGAACGTGTACGGGCAGAAGGGAACTCCCGCCTCATGACCATTCAGCCGAAGATCTGGTTCCTCACCGGCAGCCAGGGCCTCTATGGCGAGGACGTGCTGCGCCAGGTGGCCACCCAGTCCGCGGTGATCTCCGATGCGCTCCAGTCCGCGGGGACCCTCACCGCCGAGGTGGAGGCCAAGCCGATCCTGACCGATGCCGCGTCCATCCGCCGAGTGATGCTCGATGCCAACGGCGACGACGACGTGGTCGGGGTCATCGCGTGGATGCACACCTTCTCCCCGGCGAAGATGTGGATCTCCGGGCTCGACGCCCTGGCGAAACCGCTGCTTCACCTGCACACCCAGGCGGGGCGTGACCTGCCGTGGGCCACGATCGACATGGACTTCATGAACCYCAACCAGGCCGCCCACGGCGACCGGGAGTTCGGCTACATCCAGACCAGGGTCGGGGTCACTCGCAAGACGGTGACCGGGCACGTGAGCGACCCCACCACGGTCGAACGCATCGCGACATGGGCCCGTGCCGCGGTCGCCCGGGCCTCCCTGCGCACGCTGCGGGTGGTGCGGTTCGGGGACAACATGCGCGACGTCGCCGTCACCGACGGCGACAAGGTCGAGGCCGAGCTGCGCCTCGGGGTCTCGGTCAACACGTACGGCGTGAACGACCTCGTGGCCGTCGTGGACCGCGTGTCCGACGGTGACATCGACACGCTCGTGAAGGAGTACGAGGACCTGTATGCCGTGGTGCCGGAGCTGCGCCCGGACGGCGAGCGGCACGAGTCCCTGCGCTATGGAGCGCGGATCGAGCTCGGGCTGCGGACATTCCTGGAGGAGGGCGGCTACGGCGCCTTCACCACCAACTTCGAGGACCTGGGCGGTCTGCGCCAGCTGCCCGGGCTGGCCGTGCAGCGCCTCATGGCCGACGGCTACGGCTTCGGTGGCGAGGGGGACTGGAAGACCGCGGTCATGCTCCGCACCCTCAAGGTGATGGCGCAGGGACTACCCGGCGGCACCTCGTTCATGGAGGACTACACCTACCACCTGGAGCCCGGCCGCGAGCTGATCCTCGGCGCGCACATGCTCGAGGTCTGTCCCTCGATCGCTGCCGAGCGCCCGAGCCTCGAGATCCACCCTCTCGGCATCGGTGGTCGCGAGGACCCGGTGCGGCTGGTGTTCACCGCCGCTCCTGGCGAAGGCGTCGTGGTCGGGATCTCCGACATGGGCGACCGGTTCCGGCTGACTGCCAACGAGATCGACGTCGTCCCACCGCTGGCCGACCTGCCCAACCTCCCGGTCGCGCGAGCGGTCTGGAGCCCACGTCCCGACCTGCGCACCGCCACCGAGTCCTGGCTGGTGGCGGGAGGACCGCACCACACGGTGCTGTCGACCGCCCTGACGGCCGAGCACCTGCACGACTTCGCCGAGATGACGGGCCTCGAGCTGGCCCTCATCGACGCGCACACGACCCCCCGCGGCTTCCTTCGCGAGCTGCGGTGGAACGCCGCCTACCACCGGCTGGCCCAAGGCCTGTGAGGCGCCGCGCCGTTGGCGCACAACTGAATACCCGAAACACCCATCAGTACCTCAGCCGGCACCTTCGCAGGTTGACATCCATGGAATGGAGCACACAGTGCGCAGAATCATCGCGGTAGCTGCCGTCGGCCTCCTCGCAGTCGGCCTCAGCGCCTGCGGTCGCCAGACGGACAACGCCTCGTCCGGCAGCGGCGCTGCCAACGTCAAGGGCACCATCGGGGTGGCCATGCCGACCAAGACCTCCGAGCGGTGGATCAAGGACGGCGACTACATCAAGCAGCAGCTCGAGGCCGCCGGCTACAAGGTCAACCTCCAGTACGCCAACGACGACATCCCGACCCAGGTCACCCAGGTCAACGACATGGTGACCAAGCAGAACCAGGTCCTGGTGATCGCCTCCATCGACGGCACCGCGCTCAAGGGTGCCCTCAAGGAGGCCAAGGACGCAGGCATCCCCGTGATCGCCTACGACCGCCTGCTGCGCGACACCGACGCCGTCGACTACTACACGACCTTCGACAACCTGAAGGTGGGCAAGCTGCAGGCCGAGTCCCTGCTCGCGGGCCTCGAGGCCAGCGGCGCCCCCAAGCCGTGGAACGTCGAGCTCTTCGCCGGGTCGCCCGACGACAACAACGCCACCTTCTTCTTCAACGGGGCCATGGAGGTCCTCCAGCCGAAGATCGACGCGGGCGACATCAAGATCGCGTCCGGCGAGACCAACTTCAAGACCGTGGCGACCCTGCGCTGGGACGCGGCCGTGGCCAAGAAGCGCATGGAGAACGTGCTGACGAAGTCGTACTCCAAGGCTGACGTCAACGGCGTCCTGTCGCCCTACGACGGTCTGTCCCGTGGCATCCTCGCCGCCCTCAAGGGCAGCGGTTACGGCACCGGTGGCAAGAAGCTGCCTGTCGTCACCGGCCAGGACGCCGAGCTCGAGTCGGTCAAGTCGATCCTCGCGGACGAGCAGTACTCGACGGTCTTCAAGAACACGCGCGACCTGGCCCAGGCCACCGTCACGATGATCACCGAGATCGCCGGCAAGAAGACGGTGACGGTCAACGACACCGAGTCCTACGACAACGGCGTCAAGAAGGTCCCGACCCAGCTGCTCGAGCCGGTCGCCGCCGACAAGTCCGACGTCAAGGACATCCTGCTCAAGGCGAAGTACTACACCGAGGCCGACTTCTCCTAGTCGCCCCACCAGCTCCGTGGCGGCGGTCGGAAACGCCTTCCGCCGCCACGGACTCCACGCAGAGGCAGAGTCGCTGCACCCTGCTCGAACCCCACGAAGACCCACGTAGGCCCATGAAGACCACAGGACCCCAGAAGAMCCACGGAGGCTGAGCGGATGTCCACCCCGATCCTCACGATGCGCGACATCACCAAGGAGTTCCCGGGCGTCAAGGCGCTCTCGGACGTGAACCTGTCGGTGCAGCGCGGCGAGATCCACAGCATCTGTGGTGAGAACGGCGCCGGAAAGTCGACCCTCATGAAGGTGCTCTCCGGTGTCTACCCGCACGGCACCTACCTCGGGGACATCGTCTTCGAGGGCAGCGAGATGCAGTTCAAGGGCATTCGCGACAGCGAGTCCGCGGGCATCGTCATCATCCACCAGGAGCTGGCGCTCATCCCCGAGCTGTCGATCGTGGAGAACCTGTTCCTGGGCAACGAGCAGGGCAAGGCGGGCGTCATCAACTGGCCGGTCGCGCGACAGCGCGCCCTCGACCTGCTCGCCCGGGTGGGCCTCGACGAGGACCCGAACAGCCAGGTCAAGAACATCGGCATCGGCAAGCAGCAGCTCGTCGAGATCGCCAAGGCGCTGGCCAAGGACGTCAAGCTGCTGATCCTCGACGAGCCGACGGCCGCCCTCAACGACACCGACAGCCGACACCTCCTGGACCTGCTCCTGGGCCTCAAGGCCAAGGGCATCACCTCGATCATGATCAGCCACAAGCTGGGCGAGATCGAGGAGGTGTCCGACTCGATCACCATCATCCGCGACGGTCGCACGATCGAGACGCTGGACATCACCAAGGGTGAGGTGAACGAGGACCGGATCATCCGCGGCATGGTCGGTCGCGACCTGGACCACCGGTTCCCCCCGCACGAGCCGACGATCGGTGACGTGCTCCTGGAGATCCGTGACTGGACCGTCGGCCACCCGCACGACGCCTCGCGGCTCGTCGTCAAGAACGCGAACCTCAGCATCCGCCGCGGCGAGATCGTCGGTCTGGCGGGTCTCATGGGCGCGGGTCGCACCGAGCTCGCCCGCAGCGTCTTCGGTGAGTCCTACGGCCACAAGGTCGGCGGTGAGCTGGTCAAGGACGGCCGCACCCTCAAGGCCAACACCGTCCAGAAGGCCATCGACGCCGGGCTCGCCTACGTCACCGAGGACCGCAAGAGCCTGGGACTGAACCTGCTCGACACGATCAAGGTGTCCATCACGGCCGCCGGCCTCAGGAAGATCCGGCGTCGGGGTGTCGTCGACGAGCGCGAGGAGGTCCTCGCAGCCGAGCGCTACCGCAAGAGCATGAACATCAAGACCCCGAGCATCGAGGAGGGCGTCGCCAAGCTGTCCGGCGGCAACCAGCAGAAGGTCGTCCTCGGCAAGTGGATGTTCACCGAGCCGGACGTGCTCATCCTCGACGAGCCCACCCGGGGAATCGACGTCGGCGCCAAGTACGAGATCTACGAGATCATCAACCGCCTCGCCGACAGCGGACGCGGCGTGCTCGTGATCTCCTCCGAGCTGCCCGAGCTGCTCGGGCTGTGCGACCGCATCTACACCCTCAGCGCCGGTGTCATCACGGCCGACGTCCCCCGTGCCCAGGCAGACCAGGAAGTCCTCATGCGTTACATGACCCAGCGAAAGGCAGACTGACATGGCGACCGACATCGCCCCCGCGCCCACGGCCCCCGCGCCGCCGCCCACCCAGTCACTGGTGAGCGAGATGCGCAAGGCCCTCAGCGGCAACATCCGCCAGTACGGGATGATGATCGCGCTGCTGCTTCTGGTGCTCATGTTCCAGGTGCTGACCGACGGCCTGTTCCTCCAGCCCCGCAACGTCACGTCGCTCCTGGTCCAGAACGGCTACATCCTCATCCTCGCCATCGGCATGGTCATGGTGATCATCGCCGGCCACATCGACCTGTCGGTCGGCTCGGTGAGTGCCTTCGTCGGTGCCACGGTGGCGCTCTCGATGGCCAAGCTCGACCTGCCGTGGCCCGCCGCCATCCTGCTGGGGCTGGCCCTGGGCATCCTCGTGGGGATCTGGCAGGGCTTCTGGGTCGCCTACGTGGGGATCCCCGCCTTCATCGTGACCCTGGCCGGCATGCTGCTCTTCCGAGGCCTGGACCTGATGATCCTCAACGCCGAGTCCATCCCGGTGCCGGAGAGCTTCCAGAAGATCGCCAACGGCTACCTGCCCGAAGTGGGACCCGTCACCGGCTACCACAACCCCACGCTCGTCCTGACGCTGCTTGCCGTCGCCGTGATCGTCTACCTCGAGCTGCGCCGCCGGTCCGACCTTCGGCGCTACGGCATGGACGTGCCCCGGCTGACGCTGAGCATCATCAAGCTGGTCGTCATCTGCGGGCTGCTGCTGGGCTTCGGCCTCCTGCTGGCGTCCTACAAGGGCGTGCCCGTCGTCGGCCTGATCCTCGGTGGCCTCGTGGTGCTCTACACCTTCATCACCCAGCGCACCGTGCTCGGCCGTCACATCTACGCCGTCGGCGGCAACTCCAACGCGGCCCGCCTCTCCGGCGTCGACACCCGGCGCATCGACCTGTTCGTCATGGTCAACATGGGCTTCCTGGCCGCAGTCGCCGGCATGGTGTTCACGGCCTACCTCAACGCCGCGAACCCCAAGGACGGCGTCAACTTCGAGCTCGACGCGATCGCGGCGGTCTTCGTCGGTGGCGCGGCGGTGGCCGGCGGGGTCGGCACCGTGACGGGCTCGATGATCGGCGGCCTCGTCATGGGCGTGCTCAACCTGGGCCTGGCGAACATGAGCGTGGACAGCAACTTCGTCCAGATCATCAAGGGCCTGGTGCTCCTCGGGGCGGTGGCCTTCGACGTGTACTCCAAGAGCCAGGGCAAGCCCAGCTTCATCGGGATGATCCTCAAGGGTATGCAGCGTGGCCGGGGAGGCGACGGCTCGAGCGGCCCCAGCGGCGGCACCGGTCCGTCGACCCCCGTGAACGAGGGAGAGGAAGGCGCCGGCTTCCGGAACGCCAGCCGCTCGCACACAGGCATCGCGGAGAGCGGTGCGGCACCCCATCCCCAACCCTCGGTCGGGTAGTCGCAGCGGCAAGCCGCCGGTCAGCGTTCGTCGATCATGACCTCGATGGTGTACGTCGACGCCCGGTAGCAGTGGTCGCCGAACTCCACTGCCTTGCCGACCGCGTCGAAGGCGCTGCGCGACATGGTCAGCACCGGCTCGCTCCCGCGCATGCCGAGGTACTTCCGCTCCCGAGTGGTGGGAGCCCGGGCTCCGATGCTCTGGTGGGCGACGACGGGCCGCACGCCGCGCTCCCGCAGCAGGGCATAGAGCCCCTCGTCCTCCAGCCGCTCGCGGGTGATGTCGCCCAGCCCCGGCGGGAGCCAGTTCTGCAGCACGGCCAGGGGAGTGTCGCCGGAGCTGCGCAGCCGCACGATCGACAGGAACTCCGTGTCGCTGGGTAGGTCGAGGGCAGCGGCGACCCTCTCGTCCTGCACCAGCTCGTGGCTCAGCACCGTCGTCGTGGGCCGTGCCCCGGCGCGGGCGAGGTCGTCCCAGAGGCTGGTCAGCTCGGCCCGACGGTGCACCTTGCGCGCCGCGACCGTCGTGCCCAGACCCCGTCGACGCAGCAGCAGCCCCTGGTCGACGAGCTCCTGGATCGCCCTGCGCACAGTCGGTCGCGAGAGGTTGAGGCGCGCCACGATGGCCACCTCGTTCTCGAAGGGGTCGCCGGGCTGCAGCTCGCCGCTGTTGATCGCCTCGCCGAGCTGCTCGGCGAGCTGGTGGTAGAGAGGCACCGGTGATGCCCGATCGATCATCACGCCTATCTGTTTGGCCACGTGAACACTGTAGCGGGGGTGCATTGCATTTCTTACGTGAGAATGTCCTAACAAAGCGTTGACATGGCATCCACTGCTGGGCACGCTGGCTCTGCACCCGCCGCGTGCCACACCCCAGCCGGGTCCTGACAACGGCGATAGGCTTCGACACCGGATGGGAAGAGTTCCGCTGATGCGCATCGGACTAGCAGGTACAGGACGGATCGGGGCCTTTCACGCCTCGACCCTCAAGAGCCTCGACGCCGTCGACGAGGTCGTCCTCGCCGACGTCGACGGGGTGGCCGCCCGACAGGTCGCCCAGGAGCTTGGCCTCGCCTACGCCGCCGACACCGAGGAGCTGCTCGGCTCGGGAATCGACGGCCTGGTGATCGCGACCGCGACTCCCGGCCACGCGCCCCTGCTGCGCCAGGGCATCGAGCGTGGCATCCCGACGTTCTGCGAGAAGCCGGTCGCCGCCACCCTCGAGGAGACCATCGACCTGTCCCGCCTCGCCGCCGACTCGGACACCCCCGTCCACGTCGGGTTCCAGCGCCGCTTCGACAACGGCTACCGCACCGCCAGGGCGGCGGTGGCTTCCGGGGAGCTCGGCTTCGTCCACACCATCCGGGCGGCGACGCACGACCAGGCTCCGCCGCACGCGGCCTACATCCCCACGTCGGGTGGGATCTTCCGCGACTGCAACGTGCACGACTTCGACATCATCAGGTTCGTCACGGGCCGCGAGGTCGCCACGGTCTACGCGACCGGCGCCAACAAGGGTGCACCCTTCTTCAGGGACGCGGGCGATGTCGACAGCGGTGCGGCCATCCTCACCCTGGACGACGAGACCATCGTGCTCGTGAGCTCGACGCGCTACAACGGCGCGGGCCACGACGTCCGGATGGAGGTCCACGGAGAGCTGGGCGCCATTGCGGTCGGGCTCGACGACTCGCTGGCGTTCCGGTCGGCCGAAGGCGACGTCGACTTCCCCCGTGGTCCCCAGAAGCGGTCGTTCATGGAGCGCTTCCTCCCGGCCTACCGCGCCGAGCTCGCGGCCTTCTGCGAGGTCGCCGCCGGCAGACTGCCCACCCCCTGCACCGTCGACGACGCACTGCAGGCCTTTCGCGTCGCAGAGGCGTGCGAACTGTCGCGCAGCGAGCGCCGGCCGGTCGACCTCTCCGAGATCAAGGGAGCCTGACCCATGACCAACCAGACACCGCCACTGTCCGACCGCATCGCCGGCGCCCCGATCTCGTGGGGCGTGTGCGAGGTGCCCGGCTGGGGTTGGCAGTACGACTCCGCGACGGTGCTGAGGCAGATGGCGGACCTCGGGCTCGCCGCGACCGAGTTCGGCCCCGACGGCTTCCTGCCCGACGACCCGCAGGACAAGGCGCGGGTGCTGGCCGAGGCCGACCTCGAGGCGGTCGGCCAGTTCGTGCCGGTCGTCCTCCACGACCCGGGCCACGACCCCGTGCCGGAGGTCGAGCGCGCCCTGGACGGCCTCGTCGCCGCCGGGGCCTCCACCGTCGTGCTCGCCGCGGCGACCGGACGTGACGGATACGACGAGCGGCCCGTTCTCGACGACGCCGGCTGGGCGACCCTGCTGGCCAACCTCGACCGCCTCCACACCGCTGCGGGGGAGCGTGGCATCACCGCCACGCTCCACCCCCACGTCGGCACCATGGTCGAGTCGGGTGAGGAGACCGACCGGGTCATCGCGGGCTCCACGATCGGGCTCTGCCTCGACACCGGGCACCTCCTCATCGGCGGTGGCGACCCGGTCGCGGTCGCGCGCAGCCATCCCGGGCGAATCGCCCACGTGCACCTCAAGGACGTGAGCGAGGCGGTGGCCCGGCGCGTGCGCGCCGGCGAGCTCTCCTACACCGAAGGGGTGCGCGAGGGCCTCTACGTGCCACTCGGGCAGGGCGACGTCGACATCGCCGCCATCATCGGTGCCCTCGAGGACAGTGGGTATGCCGGGTGGTACGTCCTCGAGCAGGACACCATCCTGCCGGAGGACCCCGGGTCCCAAGGCCCGCTGGGAGACGTCGAGACGAGCCTCAACTACCTCCTGGCCCTGGCCGCGCAGCACTCCGGAGTCGGGGTCTGACTTGTCGCACACCGCTGACAGGTCCCAGACCCCTGACAGGTCCAAGATCTACGACCTGGTCTCCATCGGTCGGGTGAGCGCCGACATCTACCCGCTGCAGATCGGCGTCGGTCTCGAGCAGGTGCGCACCTTCGAGAAGTTCCTCGGCGGCAGCGCCACCAACGTGGCCGTCGCCGCAGCCCGGTACGACCGTCACTGCGCACTGATCACCCGGACCGGGCACGACGCCTTCGGCCGGTTCGTGCGGCAGGAGGCCGAGCGCCTCGGTGTCGACCCGGCATACATCAGCGAGGTGGACGGACCCCCCACTCCGGTGACGTTCTGCGAGATCTTCCCGCCGGACGACTTCCCCCTGTACTTCTACCGCTACCCGACGGCCCCTGACCTGCTCATCGAGCCGGACACCTTGCCGCTCCAGGCGATCCGCGACGCCCGGGTCTACTGGGCCACGGTCACCGGGCTGTCGCAGGAACCCAGCCGGGCCGCGCACTTCGCCGCCTGGGAGCACCGCGGGCGACGGGAGCACACGGTCCTCGACCTCGACTACCGCCCGATGTTCTGGGCCGACCCCGCGGAGGCGAGCGAGCAGGTCGGCAAGGCCCTCCAGCACGTGACCGTCGCCGTGGGCAACCGCGAGGAGTGCGAGGTCGCCGTCGGCGAGACCGACCCGGAGCGCGCGGCTGACGCGCTCCTCGACCGCGGAATCGAGCTCGCCATCGTCAAGCAGGGACCCCGCGGCGTCCTCGCCGCGACCCGCGAGCAGCGCCTCGAGGTGCCACCGTTTCCCGTCGAGGTCGTCAACGGCCTCGGCGCGGGTGATGCGTTCGGCGGCGCCCTGGTGCACGGGCTCCTCGCCGGATGGCCCCTGCGCGACGTCCTCGAGTTCTGCAACGTGGCCGGAGCGATCGTCGCGTCGCGGCTCGAGTGCTCGACGGCCATGCCGACCGAGGCCGAGGTGCGTGAGGCGCTCGAGACGGGCACCGTGCCGACCCACGTCCGCGAGGTCTACCACCCGCAGGAGGGGGAGCGATGAGCTCCACACCCGGCCCGACGAGTCCGCGGCTCGACCACGCGACCCTCGCGATGCTCACCCAGACCCGGGCGAGCGCGCCGGGGACCATCGCCGAGCGCTGGCTGGCGCGGACGCGCCGCCCCCTGGTCGGCGCGGACGGGCGGCTGCTGATCGTCGCGGCCGACCACCCGGCCCGCGGCGCGCTCGGCGTGCGCAGCGACACGCAGGCGATGAGCAGCCGGAGCGAGCTCATCGGCCGGATCGTCGAGGCGCTCGCGCGGCCCGGGGTGGATGGAGTGCTCGGCACCCCGGACATCCTCGAGGACCTGCTCCTGCTCGGGGCCCTGGAGGGCAAGGTCGTGATCGGCTCGATGAACCGAGGGGGCCTCCAGGGGGCGGTCTTCGAGCTCGACGACCGCTTCACCGCCTATCGGGCGCAGGACATCGCCGCCAACGGCCTCGAGGGCGGCAAGATGCTCACCCGCATCGCGCTCGGCGACCCGGGCACGGCGCCCACCCTCGAAGCCAGCGCCCAGGCGGTCACCGAGCTGGCGGAGCACGGGCTGATGGCCATGGTCGAGCCGTTCATCTCGGTGCGAGAGGGCGGGCGGGTGGTCAACCAGCTCGACCCCGACTCGACCATCCTGTCGATGCACATCGCCGCAGGTCTCGGAGCGACCAGCGCGCACACCTGGCTCAAGCTGCCCGTCGTCGACGAGCTCGAGCGAGTCATGGACGCGACCACGCTGCCGACCCTGCTGCTCGGCGGTGACCCTCAGACCGACCCCGACGAGACCTACGCGTCGTGGGGCAAGGCACTCGAGCTGCCGTCGGTGCGCGGGCTGGTGGTGGGCCGGGCCCTGCTCTACCCGCCCGACGGCGACGTCGCCGGCGCGGTCGACGTCGCCGCGCGTCTGGTCCACGGGGAGGTCGGATGAGCCTCGGTCGTGACAACGACACCTGGGTGCGCCTCGCCGGCACGGCGAAGCGGGACGGCTGGGACGTCGTCATCGACGACTCCGTGCCGGGCTGGCGACACACCGGCCTGTATGCCGGGTCGCTCGCCGAGGGGGAGAGCCGCGCCGTCGAGGCGGGCGAGCGGGAGCACGTGGTGGTCCCACTGTCGGGCTCGGTTCGGGTCGCGGTGCCCGGGGCCGAGGACGTGCTGCTCCTCGGCCGCGCGAGYGTCTTCGCCGGGCCGACCGACGTCGCCTACGTGGCGCGCGACTCCGCGTTGACGGTGACCGCCGAGGGTGGACCTGCGCGGGTGGCGGTGTGCGCCGCGAAGGCGACCACGCGGCATACGCCTGCGGTGCGGCACCTGGCGGCAGCCGAGGTGCCGGTCGAGCTGCGGGGCGCCGGGCACTGCTCGCGTGAGGTCCGCAACTTCGGCATCCCCGAGGTGCTCGACGCGGACTCGATCATCGCCTGCGAGGTGATCACCCCCGCGGGCAACTGGAGCTCGTACCCGCCGCACAAGCACGACGAGGAGCGGCCCGGCGAGGAGACGGAGCTCGAGGAGATCTACTACTTCGAGACGCAGGCAGCCGCCGCTGGTGACACTGCGGATCCGGTTGGCTACCAACGGGTCTACGGCAGCGACGAGCGCCCGATCGACGTGCTGGCCGAGGTGCGCACCGGCGACGTGGTGCTCGTGCCGCACGGCTGGCACGGTCCTGCGACGGCAGCCCCCGACGCCGACCTCTACTACCTCAACGTCATGTCGGGCCCGGGGGAACACCGGGCCTGGCTGATCCGCGACGACCCGGCGCACGCCGGGGTGCGCGAGACCTGGACGACGCAGGACGTCGACCCCCGACTGGTCAAGGGAGGCAGCCGAGATGGCTGAGATCCACACCGCGACGGTGCGGCTCACCGTGGCGCAGGCCGTGGTCCGGTTCCTCGCGAACCAGTGGAGCGAGCGCGATGGCGAGCGACAGAAGCTGTTCGCCGGGTGCTTCGGCATCTTCGGGCACGGCAACGTCGCCGGTATCGGCCAGGCGTTGCTGCAGAACGAGCTCGCCGACGGCGAGGAGCACCTGCCCTACGTCTTGGCGCGCAACGAGCAGGCCATGGTGCACACCGCGGTGGGGTACGCACGACAGAAGGACCGGCTCCAGACCTGGGCGTGCACGGCATCGGTCGGCCCGGGCTCGACGAACATGCTGACCGGCGCCGCCCTCGCCACGATCAACCGGATCCCTGTGCTGCTGCTGCCGTCCGGCACGTTCGCCACCCGCGTGTCCGCACCGGTGCTCCAGGAGCTCGAGGTGCCGTATGCCGCGGACGTCAGCGTCAACGACGCGTTCCGGCCGCTGTCGCGGTTCTTCGACCGGGTCAGTCGCCCCGAGCAGCTGCCGTCGGCCCTGCTCGGCGCGATGAGGGTCCTCACGGACCCTGTGGAGACGGGGGCGGTGACCGTCGCCCTGCCCCAGGACGTCCAGGCCGAGGCGTTCGACTTCCCCGTCGCGCTGTTCGCCGAGCGCGTGTGGCACGTCGCCCGCCCACCGGCCGAGGCGGCACGGCTCGTGGCCGCCGCTGCGGTGATCCGGAGCGCGAAGCGACCGATGGTGGTTGCGGGGGGTGGGGTGCACTACTCCGGTGCGGAGGCGGCGCTGGCGGCGTTCTGCGAGGCGACCGGCATACCCGTCGGAGAGACCCAGGCCGGGAAGGGGTCGCTTCCGCACGGCCACCCACAGCTGCTCGGGGCGGTGGGCTCGACCGGCACCACCGCCGCGAACGCGGTCGCCCGGGAGGCCGACGTGGTCATCGGCATCGGGACGCGATGGTCGGACTTCACCACAGCGTCGCGAACTGCCTTCCAGGACAACGGAGTCCGCTTCGTCAACGTCAACGTCGCCGGACTCGATGCGGGCAAGCACGCGGGTCTGTCCGTGGTCGCCGACGCCCGTGAGGCCCTGACGGCCCTCACCGCAGCCCTCGACGGGTATGCCGTGGAGCCGGCCTACCGCGAACGCCAGGGCGAGCTGTGGCGGACGTGGGACCAGCAGGTGCAGGCGGCCTACCACCCACCGGCCGAGGTGACCTCGAAGCTCGCGCCCGGCCTGCTGACCCAGGCTGAGGTGCTCGGGGCCGTCAACGAGCTGTCGGACCCGCGCGACGTCGTCCTCTGCGCTGCGGGCTCGATGCCCGGCGACCTGCACAAGCTGTGGCGGGTCCGGGATCGCAAGGGATACCACGTCGAGTACGGCTACTCCTGCATGGGCTACGAGGTGCCGGCGTCCCTGGGCGTCCGCCTGGCCGACCCGACCCGCGACGTGTTCGCCATGGTGGGCGACGGCGGCTACCTCATGATGCCGACCGAGCTCGTCACCGCGGTGCAGGAGCGGATCAAGGTCGTCGTCGTGCTCGTCCAGAACCACGGTTTCCACTCGATCGGCTCGCTCTCGGAGTCGCTCGGGTCGCAGCGGTTCGGCACGTCCTACCGCTACCGCTCCGAGGAGTCGGGCCGACTGGACGGCAGCCCCCTGCCCGTCGACCTCGCGGCGAACGCCCGAAGCCTGGGCGCGCACGTCATCGAGGTCCACTCGCGCGACGAGCTCGCGGCCGCGATCAAGGAGGCCAAGGCGGCGCCGGCAGACGGCGGGCCCGTGGTCATCCACGTCGAGACGGACCCGCTCGTCCACGCGCCCGACAGCGAGTCGTGGTGGGACGTCCCGGTCGCGCAGGTGAGCGAGCTCGCGAGCACGAGGGCCGCGCACGCGGCATACGAGAAGTCCAAGGCGACCCAGCTCCCGCTCGTCACCCCGCCGTGAGGCTCGGCCTGGGCCAGCGCGAAAGCTGAGCCCAGGCCGAGGTCTTGGGGCGGTTCAGGCGCTCCTTCTGGCCTTGACCGCCAGCACCGCACAGGGTGCGTCGAGCAGGACCTGTTGCGAGGTGCTGCCCAGGAGGAGCTTGCCCACGGGTGTGCGGTGGCGAATTCCGATGACGATGAGGTCCGCCGACTCGGCCGCAGCCACCCGCAGGATCTCGTCGGCTGCCGCGAGCCCGCTGGTGGCCTGGAGGACCTCGTGGACCAGGCCTGCATCTTTCAGCTCGCGCGAGATCGCGTCGATGTCCTCCGCGGTGGCGAAGCTCGGGGTGGCGAAGTCACCGTTCTGGCCGGTGTTGACGACCACGAGCCTGCACTCCCTGAGGAGCGCTTCGTCCTTGGCTCGCTCGAAGGCGGCAATCCCCTCCGGCGTCGGGATGTAGCCGACCACCACCGTGCCGGTCACGAGGATCCCTCGAGGCGCTTGGCGCCCGTCATGATGGCCACGCCTTCACCCATGTCGTGCGACTGGGGTGTGATGACCCCGGCCCGACCGCCGAGCCGCTGGATGTGGATGCGGTCGGCGACCTCCCACACGTGGGGCATGTTGTGGCTGATGAGGATGATCGACAGGCCCTTGTCCCGCAGCTGCTTGACCATGTCGAGCACCATGCCGGACTCCTTGACACCCAGCGCGGCGGTCGGCTCGTCGAGGACCACGAGCCTGCTCCCGAACGCCGCGGCACGGGCGACGGCGACGGCTTGGCGCTGCCCGCCGGAGAGGGTCTCGACTGCCTGGTTCATGTTCTGGATCGTCTGGATGCCGAGGTTCTTCACCGACTCTCCGGCGCGCTTCTCCATGCCCTTCTTGTCGAGCATCCGCAGCACCGAGCCCAGGGGACCCTTGCGACGCTCCTCCCGGGCGAGGTAGAGGTTGCTCGCGATGTCGAGGGCGGGGATGACGGCCAGCTGCTGGTAGACCGTCTCGATCCCCGCCTCGCGGGCATCCTGTGGCTTCTTGAAGTGGACCGGCTGGCCGTTGAGCGTGATCGCACCCGAGTCGGGGACGTAGGCGCCGGTGAGGCACTTGATGAGGGTGGACTTCCCCGCACCGTTGTCGCCGATCACGGCGAGCACCTCGCCCGGGTAGAGGTCGAGGTCGACGCCGTCGAGCCCGACGACGCGGCCGAAGGTGATGACGAGCTTGCGGGCCGAGAGAACGGGGTCCTGGGCGTAGATGTGCTCCTTGCCCCTGGGGACACCGCCGTGGGCGACCTCGAGCGTCGTGGTGCTCATGCCTTCACCTTCCTGATCCACTGGTCGACGGCGACGGCGACCACGACGAGGATGCCGATGGACAGGTACCGCCACTGTTGGTCGACGCCCAGCTGAGAGAGTCCGAATGCGAACGTCTGGACGATGAGCGCTCCGATGAGGGTCCCGACGAGCCGACCACGGCCACCGAACAGGCTGGTGCCGCCGATGACGACAGCGGTGATGCTCTGGAGGTTCGCGTCCGGGATCGCGTTGGGGGTCGCGGCCCCGGCCCTGCCGATGAGGATCCAGGCGGCAATGCCGTAGATGAGTCCGGCCACGGTGTAGACGGTCAACAGGATCCGCTTGCTTGGGACGCCGGAGAGGCGGGCCGACTCGGGGTCGTCACCCACGGCATACACGTAGCGACCCCAGGCCGTCTGGGAGAGGACGAAGGCCATGACGACGTAGATGAGGGCCACCGCGACGATGCCCCACGTCAACCGGAACGAACCGATGCCGAACCCGTCGCCGAGGAAGTTGATCAGGTCGGGCAGGTGGCTGGCCTGGATGCTGGAGCCACCTGAGTAGAGCAGCGCGATCGCGCCGAAGATGCTCAGCGTGCCGAGGGTGACGATGAACGGCGGGAGGTTGATCCGCGTGACCAGGAGGCCGTTGAGTGCACCGGCCCCGGTGGCGAGCAGGAGTCCCGCGATCAGCCCGAGGATGCCGGGCATGTTGTCGTCCTTGGACAGCGTGGCCATCACCATCATCGAGAGCACCATGATCGACCCCACCGACAGGTCGATGCCTGCGGTGAGGATGACGAGCGTCTGCCCCACCGCGAGCGCGGCGACGACGGCCGTCTGCTGGAGCAGGATGCCCATCGAGCTGGCCGTGAGGAACGTCGGCGTCGCGATGTAGAAGGCGATGAACGCGATGAGGAGCAGGAAGAGTGGGCTGAGCCACGGCTTGCCGTGCAGCTCGTGCTGCACGCGCTGGACCGGGGACTGCTGCCGCCGAGCGAACTCGGCGGCAGCGGAGGTGACCTCGGTGCTCATGGTCAGTTGCCCCAGCAGATCTTCGAACCCTCGTCGGAGGTGATGCTCTCGACTCCGTCGGTCTTCTTGTCGGTGACGAGCGCGACGCCGGTGTCGAAGAAGTCCAGTCCCTCGGTGACCTTCGGCTTCTCACCGCCACGGGCGATCTTGGCGATGGCCTCCATGCCGAGCGTGGCCATCTTCAGCGGGTACTGCTGTGCCGTGGCACCGATGACGCCGCTCTTGACGCTGCCGACCCCGGCGCAGCCACCGTC